>JAGOXN010000341.1 GCA_018059685.1 Steroidobacteraceae bacterium
TCGACAGGAGCTTGTAGAAGAGATCCGGCTGCACGGCGAGCCACGTGGCCTGCGCCATGCGCATGGTCAGACCGATCAGCATCAATCCCGCGAACAGTGCCACCGCAGTGACGATGTAGAGGTTGAATGCGACCCGACTGCCACCGTCGAGCCGTTCGTCCTGCGGATAGAGTGTGAGCGCGGCCATGTTCAGTCACCTCGGTGATGCTCGGAACACATCCACACTGGACTGGTCCGAGCGCGCGGAGTCCGGCGCACGGCCGGGTCTACCCGCGACTGTGTCGTTGGCTCGAATCCTCGTGCGGCTCGACGGGGCCGTGGTGCAGCCCGGCCGTGGCAGAGTTCGCGCGATCCGATCCGCCGCTGGCCGCGGTCACCTGGATCGCAGCGGTCATCGGGGCATGCCCGATTCCGCAATATTCGAGGCACTGCAGCGTATAGGTGCCGGGCTCGTCGAAGGAGTACCGCAACCTGTTGGTGTAGCCGGGCATCGCCTGGGTCTGGGTCACGATGCGGCCGTCCGGCGCGTAGATCGCGAAGCCATGGTTCACGTCGGCGCTGGTGACGCGGAACTCCACGGTACGGCCGGCCTCCACCGACGTCGGCTCGACCGTCCAGTACCACTGGCCGCCGACCACCTCGACGACCTGCTGCACGTCGGACAGGGCGCGCTGGGGCGGTATCGGAAAATGCCGGAGGGTGGCCCAGCTGCCGACGGCGAAGACCGCCAGCAAGGCGGCGAACAACCGAGCCTGAATCCGGCGTGCCGTGCGTGCGGCTTGCGTCGTCGCTGCATCGTCGGCAGGCCTGCGTGCCCGGCTGATCACGTAGACGAAAGCGAGGGCGATCAGCCCAATGCCACTCAGCGCAATGGTCCAGACCACATCCTGGATATGCACGAGAGTCCCCGATGCGAAGTGCGTACTTGTACTTACCCGAGTGGGCCCCGCTTGTCAAACAGGTACCGTGCGGGCCGACGTGCGTACGCACGCGGGCGGGAGTCTATTCGAGCCAGATGCGCAGGACGTAGAACTCTCGCGCACGACTGCCCGGACCGCGTACGAGCACCAGCCCCCGCACGTCGGCGAGGTCGACCGGCAGGTCTTCGTGAACCCGGTCCGGATCGTTCAAGCGGAGCGAAGCCGTGCCGCGGGTCTGCGGCGGAATCTCGATCGTGCCGAGAACGCCACGTCGCCGGTCGCTGCCCGAGCGCCGGTCACGGACCCGCACCCTGATTGCGAGTTTCTCCGGTGTCGGGTTGGCGAGTTCGACGCAGACGCGATCGTAGCGCCGCCAGTCGCGGACTGGCTCCCAGACAGCCACCGCCCATCCGCCACTGCCAGTCACCCGTGCATGCAGCCCGACGTCCGCTCCGTCGTCCCGGCGCATCTCTTCCGGCAGAGCCCCACGAGCGACGATCACGCTGGAATATGCACCGACGAAATGTGTACTGAACGGAGTGCTGAAATCGGCCAGCACCGGAAAGAGCTGGCTGCGCTGCAGGTAGGCCGCCGCGGTCGTGACCAGGGGCGCGACGAGCAGCAGGGAACTGGCGATGCCGACGACGAAGCCGCAAGTCCGGGCCGCATGCGACCGACGCAGCACTCGAATCCTCGGGTCCAGTACCATGCAGAATCCGGCTGCTGCAAGCGCCCCGAGCACGTCGCGCCACAGGTCGCCGAACGAGGCATCGCGGCCAGTCAGGAGCTGCAGGACCTCGATCGCGCCTCCGAGGGCGAGCGCTCCCGCAACCGCGAGCGCGTAGGCACTCAGAACGTGACCGGCACGCGCCTGCGCCCTCCGGCGCAGCACGATGATCAGGATCAGGGTCACAAGCGCAAATGCCGGGCCGTGTGCCGCGTTGCTGAGGTCGGCGGCCCAACGCGCATCGACCGGGATGCGGCCAAACAGGACGATCGCCAGCGTCACGCCGAGCGCGGCGAGCAGGATGACCGTCGGTGGAAGCGTGAAGCCACGCGGCTTCAGGGGCGATGAACGATCTCTGGTTGGCACCGGCCGATGCGCGTCGCGAGGGAGGATCTCGATGCATCATCGCGCATCGGACGGGCCAGATTCTCGGATTCTTTCTTGCGGCTCCGCGACGTTTCCCCAGTGCGACTCAGGTCTACGCCTCGATGCGCGGATCTGCAAGATTTTGGTGACATAATTGACGCGCACGTGCTGTACCCGGCAGGTCTCACACCCGGCATCCAGGTCCTGCTCGGCAGGATCGTCGTCGTCGCCAACGCACTCATCTATGCGTTGGTCGTCTGGCGCCGGCACCGAGGGCACCCGGTGCATGTTCGCCTACAATGCCGACCGGCAGGCGCAGTTCACCGGGATCGCGGCTGGTGGGTGCGGCCTGTTCGTGGAGGCCGTCGGGAACTGGCGACCCGACCGCAGTCGCCTCCGGCGAGCCGCGGCAGAGGTGACAGAGGCGCATGACCAGGCTCGGAAACTGGATCCGGCAGACGCTCGGCCGCGACGCAGGGCCTCACGCCACGAACGAGGACACGCCGCTCGCGCTCGCCGTGGCAGCGCTGCTGGTCGAGGTCCTGCGTGCGGACTACGAGGTTGGTGTGGCGGAGCGCCGCCAGGTGCTCGACTCGATCCGCAGCCTCCTCGGACTCGACGCCGCCGGGTGCGATGCGCTGCTGCGCCGTGCCGAGCAGCGCATCGATGATTCACACGATCTCTACCAGTTCACCTCGGAGATCAACCGTTCGTACTCGGCCGGGGAGAAGCTGCGGCTCGTCGAGCAGTTGTGGCTCGTGGCACAGGCTGACGAGACTGTTCACAAGTACGAGGAACACCTCATTCGCCGGGTGGCGGATCTCCTGCACGTGCCGCATCGGGATTTCATCGCGGCCAAACTCAAGACGGAGTGAAGCGCTTGCCACAAGCGCTACTCGCCGGCAACTTCTGCCACTGCGCTTGCCGGAAGTCGCCCGGTCGGTTAGCTTCCTGACACGCAGGAGCACAGCTCCGGATGACGCAACCCGCCTCGATGTTCCAGAAGATCGTCGTATTCAACCCGAAAGGCGGCTCGGGCAAGTCCACGATCGCGACCAATCTCGCCGCGTATTATGCGTGGCGGGGGCAGCGCGTCGCGTTGATGGACCTCGATCCACAGGCGTCCAGCATCCGCTGGCTCAAGCTGCGCCCGTCCGAGGCGCCGACAATTCACCCGATCGCGGCCTGTGAACGGCACACCGGGGTCACGCGTTCGTTTGCGTTGCGCGTCCCGCAGGGGACGGACAAGCTCATCGTCGACACGCCGGCGGCGGTCCCGGCGCTGCAGATGCCGCAGATCGTGCGCGACGCGAGCGCCATCGTGGTACCGGTGCTGCCGTCCGACATCGACATCCATGCCGCATCGCGCTGCATCGCGGACCTGCTGCTGGTCGCCAAGG
>JAGOXN010000064.1 GCA_018059685.1 Steroidobacteraceae bacterium
GCGTTGAAGTCGTCGAATACCGCGTCCTGGGCGACGAGCATCTCCTTCGTCAGGGAGTTACCCGCCTGTGGGCGGTTGTACGTCATCAGCGCAACGTGCCCGCGCTTCTCGTAGGTGAAGGTCTCCGGAAGGTTCAATGCCATGTGCCGATCCTCTTCGAGTCGTCCCGTATGTCCCCGCACGCCGCGCAGCCGCGGACGTCAGTTCGCCCGTGCCGTGGTCAATTCCGCGCCATGCGCCGTTGCGTCGGGCCCGCTCGCCGGCAACGCCGCGACGACGAGCTCCGCCAGGTCGAACACCTTGCGCTGCTCCGTGTGCTTCGCGGTGCCCGAGCTCAGCATGAGCAGGCAGAACGGGCAGGACGTCGCGACCTTGTCCGCGCCGGTGTCGAGCGCCTCGCCTGCGCGCACGTCGCCGATCCGCGCCGTGCCGCCCTCGCGCGACCAGTAGTTGCCGCCGCCGCCACCGCAGCAGAAGCTGTCCTTGCGGTTGCGCGGCATTTCCACGAGATCGCCGAGCGCGGCGACGACGTTGCGGCTCTCGTCGACGATGTCGTTGTGCCGGGCGTGGTAGCAGGGATCGTGGAAAGTGATCTTCTGCGTCGCATCGCGCTGCACGCGCAGCCGGCCGTCGCGTATCAGCTGGTCGATCAGCACCGAGTGCGGAATCGTACGCCAGTTCGCACCGAGTTCCGGGTAGTACCGGTCGAAGCTGTTGAAGCAGTGCGCGCACATCGTGATGACCTTGCCGACCTCGAGTTCCCGGAACTCCTCGATGTTGGCCTGTGCGAGCTCGACGAAAAGCAGCTCGTTGCCCATCATCTTCGCCGGGTCGCCCGTGCAGCGCGACTCCTCGAGGATGCCCCATGACACGCCGGCGTCATTCAGGATCCGGACCATGGCGCGGGCGACCTGCTGCGCGCGTTCCTCGAACGCGACCGAGCACCCGATCCAGAGCAGGTACTCGGTCCTGCCGGGCTCGAAGACGGGCACGTCGAGACCCCGACGCCAGTCGTCGCGGTTGGCGGACGTGCCGACGAACGGGTGGCTGCGCGCTTCGAGGTTGCGATTCGCGGTTGCCATCACCTCCGGCATCTCGGAACGGCCCATGACGAACTGCCGGCGGAAATGCACGATCGCCTCGGCGGGACTGTTGCTCACCGGGCATTCCTCGACGCAGGCCGCGCAGGTCGTGCAGCTGAAGAGCGCGTCGACGCCCAGTTCGTCGATGAGTGAGGCGTCGTCCCGCCGGCCCTGCTCCTGATACTCGGCGCAGGTCAGCATGATCTTCTTCGGCGAGAGCGGCTTGCCCGTCTGGGTTGCGGGGCAGACCTCGTGACAGCGTCCGCACCACAGGCAGGCAGAGGCGTCGACCAGGCTCTTGAGCGGCAGGTCGGCCAGCTTCTCGGCGCCGAGGACCGGATCCTCGGCCTCGAAGTCGATGGGCGGCAGCGTCACGCCCGGCCGTTTCCGGGCCAGAGCCGCGTTGATCGGGCCGAGCAGCATGTGCGACATCGGCGTGCGCGCGATGAGCACGATGAACGACAGTGCGAGCAGACCGTGCATCCACCAGGACACAAGGTAGCCGCCGGCGGCTGTGTCGCCCGCGACCTCGCGCAACCCGTCCGCGAGTCCGACGCCCAGGAACTCCCCTCCGCTCCCGGCGCCCGGCTGCGAAAGCCGGATGGCCTCGACCGCGAAGCCGGCGGCGACGACGACCAGGAACAGGATCTCCATCGGCACGAAGCCGCGCCGCGCCTTGCCGGCGGTGAGCCGCTCCGGGGGCCAGGCCCGTCGCAGCAGCAGGAACAGCGCGCCGAGGAACATCGCCACGCCTGCGACCTCGCGACCGACCTCCATGACGACGAAGCCGAAGGTGCCGGCGTACACGGGAATGCCCACGAAGCTGAGCGGATACAGGGCGTGACCGAGGATCTCGAACAGGCTGCCGAAGAACAGCAGGCCGTGCGCCAGGCCGGAGGCCGGCCGCTTGAAGACACGCGAAATGAGGACGCCGCGCGACCAGAATGCGCCCCAGTTGACGTGGGAGAACAGGCCACGCAGCGCGTCCGGTTCCCGCCCGCCCGCGACACGCAGCCAGATGCCGCGCAGGCCGACGACGACGCTCGCGCCGGCCGCGGTGAGCAGCAAGGCCAGGACGACGTAGTTGAGAGCGCCAATCTCCTGCATCGTGCGACGCACCCGCAAGCGGGCGCCTCCCGTCGGCTGGGGCGAGAGAGCCTAGCGCTTCAGCACGGCCGCCGTCGCGTTGCCACCGAGCCCAAGGGTCTGCGCGAGGCCGACCTTGGCGTCCGGCACCTGTCGCGCGCCCGACTGCCCACGCAGCTGCCAGGTCAGCTCGGCGATCTGGAACACGCCCATGGCCGTCGTCGCCTCGCCGAAGGAGACGAAGCCGCCCGACGGATTGATCGGCATGCGCCCGGTCGGCGTCGTCTCGCCGGCCTCGACCAGTCGTTCCGCCTCACCCGGCTGGCACAAGCCCCATTCCTCCGGAAAAGCGAGCTCGTAATAGCAGGTGTTGTCCTGCAACTCCGTGAAGCTAACGTCCTTCGGGCCGATTCCTGCGCGCTCCAAAGCCCCCGTAACCGCCGCCTTCGCCTCGGTATGCAGGCTCGGCCCGCGCGGCGCGGGCCCGGCGAGTCCGCGCGGCAAGGTGTCCTCGAAAGTCATCGTCGCGACCGTGCTCGACGCCACCCACACCGGCTTGCTGGTGAACTCCGCAGCCTTCTGCTTCGAGCAAATGATCGCCGCGGCGGCGCCGTTCGATACCGGACAGATCTCGAACAGCCGCAGCGGGTTGCTGACGTACGGCGAGGCGAGCACTTCCTCCAGCGTCACTTCCTTCTGGAAGCGCGCGTAGGGATTGCCGACCGCGCACTTGCGGGCCTTGACCGTGATGCGGGCAAACTGCTCCTCGGTCGTGCCGTAGTCGTGCATGCGCCGCCGGGCGAGCGTCGCCCAGAATGAGGGCCCAGGGAAACCGATGCAGCGCTGGCGCAGGAATTCGCGGTCGTTCGGGTCTTCGATGCCGGACGTCTGGATCATGCCCTTCGGCATCACCTCGCCACCGACGACGAGCATCATGTCGTACATTCCGCCCGCTACCATCGAGTAGCCGACGTTGAATGCGTTGCCGCCCGCCGCGCAGCCCGCCGACATGTTGTAGACCGGGATACCGGTCGAGCCGATGTCCTCGACGACGTCGTTGCCGTTGAGCCCCCAGCCCTTGCCGCCCGAGAAGCGCGAACTGGCTGCGGCGACCGCCTGAATCTGGCGCCACGACACGCCGGCATCCTCGAGTGCCATGTCGACTGCGTGCCGGCACAGCTCGGTCACGGACTTGTTGGCGACGATACCGTCTCCGGTCTTGCCGAAGCGATGGAGGCCCACGCCCAGTACGGCGACTTCGCGCATCTCGGTGCTCCTGTCCTCAGACCAGCTTGAACTTCCAGGACGTGAACGCTTTGTCCTGCTCGTGATAGAGCGTGTCGATGACCAGTTCCACCCGCGCGTCGACGCTCAGCGCGGCCGGGGGATCGACCATCTGGCCGACCAGCCGCAGGCCGCTGTCGAGGTCGACGACGGCAATGGCGTAGGGCTTGAACGGCTGATCATACTTGTGCGGCGATGGCGGCGGGAAGTCCGCGACCGAGTAGCTCCAGACCTTGCCGCGGCCACCGAACTCGCAGGGTTCCATCCGCGAACCCGGGCAGGCCGGGTTGTGACAGGTGGGCAGCCGCGGGAAGTATGGCGTGCCGCATGCGGCGCATCGCGATCCGAAGACCCTGGCGCCACCCTCGCTCGTGAACAAACCCGCAACGCACGGTTCGGCAGACTGGACCACGGTCGTTACCTCCTCAGCCGCCACGGGCTGCCTTGATGAGTTCGGGCATCACTTCGAGGGCGTCCCCGACGATGCCGTAACGGGCATACTTGAAGATCGCGGCATCCGGATCCTTGTTGATCGCAACGATGGTCTTTGCGGCCGAGCAGCCTGCCATGTGCTGGCTCGCGCCCGAGATCCCGACAGCGACGTACAGGCGCGGTCGCGTGATCTTGCCGGTCAGGCCCACCTGCCGCGCGGAATCGATCCAGCCGTCGTCGACGATCGGGCGCGAGCCGCCCCACATGCCGCCAAGCGCCGACGCGAGATCCTTCACCAGCGACAGGTTGTCGGCTTTGCCGAGGCCGCGGCCACCACTGACGATGACTTCGGCGTCCTCGAGGCGCGGTCCCTCTGCCCTGGGTGCGGAGGTGACCTTGAAGCGTTCCTCGACCGAATCGAGTTTGATCGCAACCGGGTTGCATGCCGGCTGGCCGATCGTGGCCACGGGCTCCGCGGCCAGCGTCGTCGTCACCACACACGCCACGCTCGGCTGCGATGCCATGCGATAGACGGCATGGACGTCGCCGCCGTACGCCGTCGCCGACACCTGCAGCGTGCCCGCCTCGTGCGCGAGTGCGAACACGTTCGTCACCACGGCTCCGCCCAGCCTGCTCGCGAGGCGCGGCGCCACTTCACGCGATGCTGCGGTTTGATTGAAGAGCACGACCGCCGGCGGCGACGCGGCACAGTACTGGGCAAACGCCTCGACCAGCACATCGGGGCCGAAGGTGCCCAGTTTCGGGTCACTGATGACGTCGACGGCGGCTACCCCATGGCGCGCCGCCAGTTCGAGTGCGGCATTCTGGTCCGTCCCGGCAACCGCCCAGCGCAGGGGCAGCCCTGCGGCACTGCCGTAGGCACGCGCTGCCGTCAGTACTTCCTCGGTGCCCCGCTCGATGGCTTTTCCCCAGCTGCAGACGACCACGCTCATGACTGCCTCGCTAGCCCCGCCCGAACAGGCGCTTGAAGAACCCGGTGAGGCGCTCCCATAGCGTCCTCAGGATTACCGCGACGATGTTGATCGACTCCTGCCGCGCGGGCGGAGTCGTCGGTGGCGCCGCGGGCGGTGCCCCGTCTGCTGCGGCACCGGACTGCGCCGTCGCGGCGGCCGGCTCCAGCATCGCGCGGACGTTGGCGACGTACATCTTGATGATCTGCCCGGAGACCCCCTCGATCATGCCACGGCCGACCTGCACGATCTTGCCGGTGAGGTCGATGCTCGAGCGGGTCTCGACACTGGTCGCCGAACCGCCGTCGATGGCGCTGAGCTGACTCACAATCGTGCCGCGCACGGTGCCACCACCCCGTTCCTTGCCTTCGGCCAGCATCTTCACGATGCCGGCAGCGCGATCGGTCTCGACGTAGGTGATCGTGCCCTGGTACTGGGCCGTCACTGCGCCGACCTTGATTTTGACGGCACCGACGAAGCTTTTTTCGTCGACGACCTGCGTCAGTGATGCGCCGGGCATGCACGCAACGACGTTCTCCGGGTTCAGCATGAAGGCCCATACCGTATCGACGGGCGCACGGACCTGGAATGTCTGCCGGAGTTCTATCGCCATCTCGGGTACCCGACCTGCTGCGGGAACGTGGAACGGGTGCCGCGCTTCGCCGCCACGTCAGACGACGCCATCGGCGCGCAGGCGGTCGATGAGCTGGCGCGCCATCTCCGCGGCCGAGCCCTTCAGGAAGTGGCAGTTGCCGCTGACGACCGGAATGCGTTGCTGCACCACCTCGACCGAGGGAGCCAGGGCCTCGGCACTCAGGCCGAGTTCCGCGAGACCGACGGCGACCGGTGTCACCTTGCGCGCGGCCATCTTGGCCTTCGCCGTCGGGAACCTGGGCACGCCGACCTCGTTGCTGACGGTAACGAGCGCCGGCAGCGGACCCTGCAGGACCTCGTCACCGTCCGTCGTCACGCGCGTCACGCTGAGCGATCGGCCGGAGACTTCGATGGCACGCGCGAAAAGTACCGCCGGAAGGCCCAGTTTCTCCGCCAGCAGGACAGGCACGATGCCCTGGTCGTCGTCGGAGGCCTGCCGCCCACACAGCACGAGATCGGCGCCGCCACGGCTCTTGATGCAGGCGGCAAGGACCGTGGCCAAGGCGGCGCCGTCGAGCGTCAGGCCTGCCGGGTCGATCGCGACCACCTCGTCCGCACCGAGCGCCGCGCAGTGGCGCAGGATCGCCTGCGGGTCGGACCCGACCGTCACCGCCACGATCGTGCACGCGACCCCGGCATCACGCACGCGCAGCGCGAGTTCCATGCCCTGCTCGTCGTAGCCGTTGATCAGGCGTGGCACCGCCGCCACTTCGAGGGTGCGGCCGTCGGCCGCGATCTTGAGCTTGCCCGCCAGCGCCAGATTGTTCACGGCGTTCGGATCGAGCACTTCCTTGACACAGACTATGATGCGCATGGCTGCCGCCTGTCGTTCGGGCCGGGCGTCCGCCCTAGCCTGCCTCGCCTTCGAATACCAGACTCTCGGCGGCGCACCACACGCCGTCGTGCGCATAGCCCGCCGGCTTGCGCGTCAAGCCGGTCATGAGGTACCAGCGCCAGGGGTACTCGCCAAAATCGCGGTAATGCCCCGTCAGGACACCGGTGAACTCCTGTCGGCCCGCGAAATGCGTCCCCTCGATTCCCTTCCCGCCATCGCACTCGGCGCGCCGGCCGCGCATCGCCTCGTCGAAACCCGGGCGATACCCGGCGGGCGCCGCCACGTCCTCAGGCGGAGGCGAATCGGTCGAAGACATCGAGCGCTCCGTCGACGAGGTCGGACAGGATCTGGCGCGCCGGCTTCATCTCGGTCACGTAATGGATGCCCTGTCCGGCGGCTTCCGTCATGAGGTCCTTGCGCTGATAGTCGAGCGAGCCCTGGATGTAGTTGGCCGACAGCAGCATCTGCAGCGGCGGCTTCAGGACTTCCGGAGCGTCGGGGCCCAGCCACTCGTCGTGCCAGGGGCAGCGCGTCGTGCGCATCGTGTAGCCCGAGATGCAATCGGAGTACACGGTGTCATCCGTCTCCGCTTCGAGCAAGCGCTCCTTGAGCGGCAGGTTCACGTCGGACTCACGCGAGGCGAGCCACAGCGACCCCGTCCACACGCCGTCGGCACCGAGGGCGAGCGCCGCCGCGAGGTGGCGGCCGGTGGTCACGCCACCAGCGGCAATGACTGGAACGCCGGTACCCCGCGCAGCATCGACGACCTGCGGCACGATCGAGAACGTGCCGATGTCGCCGGTGTGACCGGCGGCATCGAAGCCCTGGGCGATGATCACGTCCGTGCCCGCGGCCAGTTGCTTCTTCGCCTGGCGCGGCTTGCCCACGAGGCCCCACACCTGGATGCCGAGCTGGTGGGCCCGCTTCAGGAGAAAGGCCGGTGAGCCGAGGCCCGAGGCGAATACCGGCACGCGCTCGTCGAACACGACCTCCACCTGCGCCAGGGCACGCTTCTGGTCGAGCCCGCCCCAGATGTGCAGGTTCACGGCCTCCTTCGGATCAGGCACATCGTACTTGCGCTTGATCCTCTGTTCGAAGTCGCGGTGTTCCTGCGGAATCTCCGCGAGCAACTGCTCGACCGTGCGCTCCTCCGGTACCGATGAAGGCAGGACCAGGTCGATGCCGAACGGCTTGCCGTTGACGCGATCGCGGATCCACTTGATGTCCGCGGCGATGTGGTCCGGCGTGTGCAGGGCTTCGCCCAGCACCGCAAAGCCGCCGGCATTGATCACCGCGACGGCGACGTCCTTGCAGTGAGTGAAGGCGACGATCGGGTATTCGATCCCGAGCTTGTCGCACAGTGGCGTGTGCAGTGGTCCGCTCATGTGCAGCTTCCCGCTGGGTCTGTCGGATGGGCGTGCCCGCTGCGCCAGCTGCGCCTCGCGGGACACGAATCGCAATCGACGGGCAGCGGATCAAGCCGCGGCCCGAACGTGCATGAGGCAATCTATCGGCCGACGTAGGGTCATGATACCTCCAATCGGACGATACCCCTGCCTCCGCGCGCGCGAGATTCGGGTCGCCCGCGCTTGCGCCCGGGTGACCGTCATGCATGGTACTGGCAAGGTGTACGAGCCGTTGACCGGGATACGGTCGGGTGTGGCAATTTCCGCCGCGGCACCGGCTACGAAGACATCGTGAAATCCTTCCGGCTCGCGGCTCGCGGCTCGCGGCTCCGGTCACGTCCATTCCACGTCCGGATCAATGCCTGCGGCATGGCGCGCGGCCACGTAGCCGAAGGTCATCGCCGGACCGATGGTGCAACCGGGACCCGGATAGGTCGTGCCCATCACCGACGCGGAGTTGTTGCCAACGCAATAGAGACCCTCGATCAGCGAGCCATCCTCGCGCCTGACGCGCGCGTATTCGTCGGTGACCAGGCCGCCCTTGGTACCGAGGTCGCCGGCGACGACCTGCACGGCGTAGAAGGGCGGCTGGTCGATGGGCGCGAGATTGGGGTGCGGCTTGTTGGTCGGATCGCCGAAGTACCGGTTGTACGCGCTGTCGCCGCGGCCGAAATCCGGATCGCGGCCGGCTCGCGCGTGGCCATTGAAGCGGGTCACCGTGGCCTCGAGAGTGGTCGCATCCATCCCGAGCTGGCCGGCCAGCTCCGCAAGGGTGTCTGCCTTGCGGACGTAGCCGCTGTCGAGCATTTCCTTCGGTACCGGCTGGCGGGGGAACAGGCTGGAAAAGACATAGTGGTTGCGATAGCGCTGGTCGAAGACGAACCAGCACGGTATGTGCGGATCGTCGTCGGTGTGCAGGCGATACATCGCCTGCACCACCTCGACATAACTCGCCGACTCGTTGGTGAAGCGACGGCCTTTCTGGTTGACCATGATGAGACCGGGGAAGCCGCGTTCCGCGACGTGGAAGAAGGGTGCCGTGTCCGGCGGCAGGCTCGACGGTCCCCACCACGCTTCATCCATCAGGTCGACGGCGGCGCCGACACGCTGGCCGGCCAGGATACCGTCGCCGGTATTGCCCTCACTCGCCACCGTCCAGCGGGTGGTGACGGGCTGCTTCTGGTACTTCAGGCGCATGTCGAGGTTGTGAGCGAAGCACCCTGCAGCAAGAATCACGCCCTTGCGCGCGATGACTTCGACCGGCTGGCCGTCCTTCTCGACCCGAACGCCGGTGATGCGGCCGCCCTCGACGATCAGTTCCTTCATCGGTGCATCGAGCCACACCGGGATGCCGCGCTTCTTGAGCGACAGGCGCAGGCGGCCAATCAGGGCCTGCCCCATCATCAGCATCTTCCTGCCCGTGAGCCGCGCCCCGAGCAGGCGCAAGCCGATGCGCAGCGCCGTGCCCCTGCCCTGCCAGGTGCGCATGACGAGGCCAAGCTGCTTGTACTCACCGGCCGTGAACGTGAGGCCGGCGGGTATCGGAATCACCGGTGGGCGCAATCGGGCGAGATCTGCGCCGAGAGCGTTGCCGTCGAACAGCCGGGGTTCGAGCGCGCGGCCCTGCACCTTTCCGCCAGGCAGCTCCGGATAGTAGTCCGCATAGCCCTGCATGTAACTGCACTGCAGGTCCGACTTCCTGTCCAGCCACTGGATCATCTTCACGGACTGGCTCAGAAACATCTCGCGCGAGGCCAATGGGCTGCGCTCGCCGACGGTCCCCTGCAGGTAGGTGCGCGCCTCGTCGAAGGAGTCGGCGACGCCGGCCGCGCGCATCAGGTGATTGCAGGGGATCCAGATGCCGCCACCCGAGCGCGCGGTGGAGCCCCCGTAGTACCGCGTCTTCTCGATGACCAGGGCACTGAGGCCCGCCTCGTGCGCCGCAAGGGCGGCGGTCATGCCGCCGGCGCCCGAGCCGACGATGGCGATGTCCACCGAATGCACTTGCTCGTTCATGCCCCTGCTACCCCTTGCGCGGCCGGTTGCCGATGATGCCTGCTTCACGCAACGACGCGAGTTCCTCCGGGGACACCCCCAGCAGTCCGGTGAGGACCTCCTCGTTGTGCTGCCCGAGCGTGGGTGCAGGCGTGCGCTGTCCGCAGATCGCATCCGAGAAGCGGATCGGAAACTCCGGATAGCGATGCTCGCCGGTGTAGGCCCGGTTCATCGCCCTGTGCATGTGCCGCGCTTCGAGGTGCGGGTCGTCGAGCAGTTCCATGGGTTTCAGCACTGCGCCGGAAGCGATGCCGAGCGACTGCAGGCGTGCCATGGCGTCGCGCTTGTCCAGACCGCGCGTCCACTGCGCGAGTGCGGCATCCACTTCGTGCTCGCAGGCCTTGCGCGCTCGCGCCGTGGCGAAGCGGGAATCGAGCGCCCAGTCCGGCCTCCCGATCGCCGCTGCGAGCGCGCTCCACTGCGGGTCGGTTTCCACGGAGATGCTCACCCACTCGTCGTCGCCCCGGCAGGGATACACGTTGTGGGGCGTGAATCGCGGGTCGTGGTTGCCCATCCGCGGCCGTATCGCGCCGCTGACCTGGTGGTCCACCATCTCGGGGCCGAGCAGGAACGCGAGGGTTTCCACCTGGGACATGTCTATGTGCTGACCGAGTCCCGTACGCTCCAACTCCTCCAGGGCGAGCAGGATGGCATACACGGCCATGATGCCTGAGGTCACGTCGGACGCCGCCAGCATGTGCGTCGGTGGACTGCCATCGTAGCCGGAGAGCGCGGCGGCCCCTCCAACCTGGTCGAATACGTAGCCGAAGCCGACAAACTCGCGCCAGGGGCCGGTGTGTCCGAAGCAGGACATCGAGACCATGACGAGCCGGGGATTGATCTGCGCAAGCTGCGCATAGTCGAGACCGAGATTGCGCATCACGCGCGGCGAGAAATTCTCGACCACGACGTCGCTCTTGCCGACGAGATCCGCGAACAGCTCCTTGCCGCGAGGCGTATTCAGGTCGAGAGTGATGCCGCGCTTGTTGGTGTTGGCGGCGTTGAAGTAGGACCCGAGCTCGTGGAAGTCCGGATCATGCGGCCGCGCCGTGTTGAAGTAGCGGAAACCGTCAGGTCTCTGAGTCGCCTCGATCTTGATCACGTCCGCGCCCAGCGCACCGAGCAGCGACGTGCCGCTCGGCCCCGAGCGGTAGTGCGACAGGTCGGCGACACGGAGGCCGGCCAGCAGGTCCCTGGGTGCCCGGCTCCCCGTCGAGGTCCCAGGGGTGGACCTGCCGGCGGTGCCTGCAGGCGCCTGCGTCGGCGGCAGGTCTCGCGCCTGCGGCACCACGCGCTCCAGATCTTCCAGCACCTCCTGGTCATGTTCGCCCGGCAACGGAGCCGGCCGCGAGTCGGCACGCCACGACCGGGAAGGAAAGGGCGCCCGCGGCTGCACGAACTCGCCCAATCCGGGCTGCGCGGTGCGCGCCAGGAAGTCGG
>JAGOXN010000342.1 GCA_018059685.1 Steroidobacteraceae bacterium
CATGGTGGCTGCGCGGCCCGGGTCGAGATGCGCCCGGCGGCAGGATCTCCACGGCCGCGGTCCCGGGTGCCCCGGAAGCATCGACGGCGTTCGTGGGATCGGCCGCCTGCGCGGATTGCCACGCCGACCAGTACGGGGCCTGGAAAGGCTCGCAGCACGCCGTCGCGATGCAGACCGCATCGGAACAGACCATCCTCGGAGACTTCTCCGGCAGCAGGTTCGAGTGGCAGGGCGTCACGAGCGAGTTCTTTCGCCGCGACGGCCGGTTCATCGTGCGAACCGACGGCCCGGACGGGGCGCTCGCGGACTTCGCGGTCAGGCACGCGTTCGGCGTCTACCCGCTCCAGCAGTACCTGCTCGAGTTGCCCGGCGGCCGACTGCAGGCGCTCTCGATCGCCTGGGACACGCGCCCGAAGGAACAAGGCGGGCAGCGCTGGTTCCATCTCTATCCGGACGAGCGCATCGATTACAGGGACGAACTGCACTGGACGCGGCGCCAGCAGAACTGGAACTACATGTGCGCCGACTGCCATTCGACGAACCTGCAGAAGAACTACGACGCCGGCACCGATACCTACGCCACGACGTGGTCCGAGATCAGCGTCGGCTGCGAAGCCTGCCACGGCCCGGGCGGCGCGCACGTGACGCTGGCGGAGGCTGCATCGAAGAGCGGCACGCCGATGTCGCCGAGCGGCCTCGCGGTCGCGCTCGACGAACGTCGCGGCGTCACGTGGACCATGAACCCGGACACCGGGAGCGCCGCGCGCAGTCCCGCGCGCGAGTCGAGCAGGGAGATCGAAGTCTGCGCACAGTGTCATTCCCGCCGCGGCCAGTTTTCAAACGCCTACCGCGCGGGCGAGGCATTCCTCGACCATTACCTGCCCTCGGTCCTGTCGCGCGACCTGTATTTCCCGGATGGACAGCAGGGCGACGAGGTTTACGACTGGGGCTCGTTCCTCTCGAGTCGCATGCATTCGCAGGGAGTCACCTGCGGCGACTGCCACGAACCACACGCGGGCCGGCTGCGCGCGCCCGGCAACGGCGTCTGCGCGCAGTGCCACCTGGCCTCGAGGTTCGATGCCGCAAGTCATCATTTCCACGAGCCCGGTACGGCGGGCGCCGCATGCGCGTCGTGCCACATGAGCACGCGGACCTACATGGTCGTGGACCCGCGGCACGACCACAGCCTGCGCATTCCCCGGCCGGACCTGAGCGAGAAGCTCGGTGTGCCGAACGCATGCAACCAGTGCCACGCCGATCGCCCGGCGTCGTGGGCTGCCGCCGAGATCCGCAGGCGCTACCCGACGCCGAAGCCGGGCTTCCAGGGTTTCGCAGGAGCCTTCGCCGCCGCCGATCGTGGCGACGATGCCGCATCGATCGCGCTCGCGCAGGTGGCGGCCAACCTCGAGGAATCCCCGATTGCGCGGGCGTCGGCGCTCGAACGACTCGCGGCGGTTCCGGGCGAGAACGCGCTCGTCGCCGCCGAAGCGGCGCTCGGGGATCCTAGCCCGCTCGTGCGTCTCGCGGCGATCGAGGTCTTCGAGCTGCTGCCGCCCGCGCAGCGAATCCCCCTCGCCCCGCTCCTCGGCGATGAAACCCGGGCCGTGCGCATCAGGGCTGCCCGCGCGCTCGCATCGGTGCCCGGGAACGCTCTCAGTGCGGAGGCGCTCGTGGCCTTCCACAAGGCCGCGGACGAGTACGTCGCGGCCGAGCGATACAACGCCGACCGACCGGAGAACCGCACCAATCTCGGCGGCTTCTTCGCGGAGCGTGGTCACCACGCGGCAGCCGAGGCCGAGTACCGCTCGGCGCTGCGGCTCGACGGGCGATTTACGCCAGCCTATGCGAACCTCGCCGACCTGATGCGGGTGGAGCAGCGCGAGACGGACGCCGAGGCGACGTTGCGCGAGGGCCTGCGAGTTTCGCCGGACGACGCGACGCTGCATCACGCGCTCGGCCTCTCGCTCGTGCGCCAGAGGAAGGGGACCGAGGCGCTCGCGGAACTGAAGCGCGCCGTGGAACTCGATCCCGACAATGAGCGCTTCGCCTACGTCTACGAAGTGGCGCGGGCCGAGCTCGGTTCAGCGCCCGATGGCGGGAAGTAACCTCGACGGGGTTCATCTTTCTCCGAATTCCATCGGCCCGCCATACTATCGATCCACCCGCCCGCGTGCGGCAGCCTATACTTTACGCATGGAGCAACCCGATCCCGCCGCTGTTGCCGGCGCGGCCCGCGAACCGGACGAGGACGATTCGCTCATCCGCTGGATGCTGAGCCTGTCGCCCGCCGGGAGACTTCAGGTGTTGCAGGGGTTCGTGGACAGCGTCAGCGAGCTCGGCCTTGAGCAATCCGCCCCGATTCAAAGACGCCCTTGAAGTCTTCGCCAGGCACGACGTCGAGCTGATCGTGGTCGGCGGGGTGGCGGCGGTGATCGGCGGTGCGCCGATCGCCACGTTCGATCTCGACGTCGTTCACGCACGCGGTGCTGCGAACCTCGAGCGACTGCGGGCAGCTCTTGATGATCTCGAAGCACGCTACCGCGATCCGGCAGGCCGGCTGCTGCGACCGGAAACGGCCGCTCTGGCCGGCCCGGGTCATCACCTCCTGCTGACCCGTTGCGGACCCGTCGATGTTCTCGGCGCCATTGGACGCGGGCGAAGTTACGAGGATCTCCTCCCCGACGCGATCGCCGTCGATCTTGGTGGCCTCACTGTCCGCGTGCTGCGGTTGGCCACCCTGATACGAACCAAGGAGGAAGCGGGTCGAAACAAGGATCGCGCCGTGCTGGAGTTGCTCCGCACAGCGTTGCGCGGTTCGATGCAGAACGAGCTTGGTTCAGCGCCCGATGACGGGAAGCAGCCCTGACGGTACTCAACTCAGGAGCGCGAGGGCCTTGCCCAGGACTTCGTGCAGCACTCGCTCCGGCACGCGTCCCTTTTTCCGCGCTTTGCGGCCGCGCCAGTCGATGTCCCCGCGTTCAGGAACGTAGGCCATCACCAGACCTCGCGGCCGCGGGGCGCGCCAAAGTCCGTCTCGCTGTAGCGATTCCGCGGCTCGATCTTCCTGACCAGGTCGTCGAGGTCGAAATGCATCGGCCGGCCCCTCGCACCGGCCGTCGTGCCGCGCGGCCGTCGTGCCTCACCTCATCGCGTGTCCGGCAAGGGCGATCCCGGGGATGTCCCGCGACTCGACGATCGTGACGCCGCGCGGCGAACTCAATGCCGTCGCGACCATGGCCGCCGCGATGTCGCGCGCGGCCACCGAACGCCAACCCGCCGGCGCGATGCGCAGCGCGAACGCGCCGAGGTGCTCGAGCGGACGGGCCTCCGCGCGATCGCCCGCGATGATGGATGGCCGGACGATCGCCAGGCCCGGCCACTTCATGGCGCGCAGGCCAGCCTCGA
>JAGOXN010000343.1 GCA_018059685.1 Steroidobacteraceae bacterium
GGCTCACTGGCCGGGTCCCCCATCGAGGGGATGGCCGAACCGCCGAAGAATGTCGACACTGCGCGCCATGTGACCGGGATTCTGGTCACCGTCAATCTTTACACGCAAGTCGCCGCCCGAGCCCGCGAGGTGAACATGAACGCCGTGACCGCGCCCCCGCCCGTTGCGCCGCCCCGGACCCGAGCCGCCCTCGAGCCGACCGGTCTCGAAGCCCAGCTGTCGGACCTGCAGCGCACCGTACAGGAGAACGCGCGCCGCTTCGCGGGCAGCGTGATGCGACCGGCTGGCGAGACGCTCGACCGGATGGCGCCCGAGCAGACCATTGCGCCGGATTCACCACTGTGGGGCGTGTACTCGGGCGCTGCCGGGCTCGGTTTCACGATCGACACGGTCATGGCGCTGCCGGGCGAGGAGCGCGGCCGGCTGTTTGCGGTGATGTGGGAAGAACTCGGCTGGGGCGACGGAGCGCTGGCGGTCGCGATCGGCGCCTCGACGACGCCATGGCTGGTCATGCACACGATGGACCGGCGCGACCTCGCCGAGCGCTATCCGGAAGGCAGCGTGATCGGCTGCTGGGGCATCACCGAACCCGATCACGGCTCCGATATCCTCGATTTCGACCGCAGCGCCGCCTATCCGGGCAGCGACTACGGCCGGCCGAACTGCGTCGCCACTCTCGTCGGCCAGGAACTCGTCGTCAACGGCCAGAAGGCGGCATGGATCTCGGGCGGGCCGATCGCAAACCTCTGTGTCCTCTTCTGCGCGTACGACGACGGCTCGGGGCGTCGCCAGGATTGTTGCCTGCTCGTACCGCTCGACCGGCCCGGTGTGTCGCGCGGCAAGGTGCTCGACAAGCTCGGCCAGCGACCCCTGCCGCAGGGCGAGCTGTTCTTCGACAGCGTGCGCGTCCCGCTCGACCACATGCTCGCGGGGCCCGGAGCCGAGTACGAGCGGGCACTCTACTCGCTGCTGGCCGACGCGAACGCCCTCATGGGCAGCATCTGGGTCGGCGTTGCGCGTGCGGCCTACGAGCACGCGCTCGCCTACGCGCAGCAGCGCAGGCAGGGCGGCGTGCCCCTCGTCCGGCACCAGAATGTCCGCCACCGGTTGTTCCACATGTTCCGCAAGGTCGAGGCGGCGCGCGCCCTGAACCACCGCGTGCTGCACTACAACCACACGGCCGCAGTACCGGCGCTGCAGGGCTCGATCGCGAGCAAGATCACTTCGACGCAGACGGCCTTCGAGGTGGCCTCCGAGGCCATCCAGATGCACGGCGGCAACGGCTTGACGCGCGCCTACCCGGTCGAGAAGCTGATGCGGGACGCGCGCTCCTCGATGATCGAGGACGGCTGCAACGAGCTGCTCGCCATCAAGGGCGGCGGTTATCTCGTGGACGATGCGGGTCCCGGGAGCGCGCGCTGATGCGAATGAACGCGTATGTGGCCGGCGTAGGCATGACGCCATTCGGCAAGCACCTCGACCGCACGCTTAAAAGCCTCGCGGCCGAGGCGGTCAAGCTGGCGCTGCACGATGCGGGACTCGAAGGCCGGGACCTGCAGGCCGCCTGGATGGGCAACGCCGCCGCCGGCGTCGTCACCGGCCAGGAGATGATCCGTGGACAGGTGGCGCTGCGCAGCATCGGTATCGGGCGCATCCCGGTGGTGAACGTCGAGAACGCCTGCGCGTCCTCATCGACTGCACTGCACCAGGCCGCCGCGATGGTGAGTGCGGGCCTGTACGACGTGGTGCTCGCCTGTGGCTCCGAGAAACTGTTCCACGAGGACAAGCTGAAGAGCATGGGCGCCTTCTCGGGCGCGGTGGACGTCGAGGATCCGCAGGGCGCGTTCAGGGTGCTGCGCGACATGGCGGCGGCGCTCGGCGAGACGGCCGACGTCACGGGGGCCGGCGAGAAGCGCTCGGTGTTCATGGACGTCTACTCGCTGATGGCGAGGAAGCACATGCAGCGCTGGGGCACGACCCGGGAGCACTTCGCGATGGTGGCCGCGAAGAACTCCTTTCATGGCAGCCTCAATCCCCGCGCACAGTTCCGCGACGAACTCACGGTGCAGCAGGTGCTCGACGCACGCGTCGTCGTCGAGCCACTCACCCTGCCCATGTGCTCGCCGATCGGCGACGGTGCCGCCGCCGTGGTGCTCGTGAGCGAGCGCAAGGCGCGTGACCTCGGCCTCGCGCATCCGGTCCGGATCGTTGCCTCGGAGCTCGTATCGGGCTGGGATTTCGAGCGCGACGGCGAGAGCGTGGGTGGTCTCGCGGCACAGCGCGCGTTCGAGGAGGCCGGGCTCGGTCCGAAGGATCTCTCCTGCATCGAACTGCACGACGCCTCGGCTCCCTCCGAGATCGTGGCCTACGAATACCTCGGCCTCTGCGCGCCCGGCGAAGGAGCCGCGCTGGTCGCCTCGGGTGCCACGCGCCTCGGCGGCCGGATTCCCGTGAACACCTCCGGCGGACTGCTGCGCAAGGGACACCCGGTCGGCGCCACGGGCTGCGCGCAGATCGTCGAACTCACGGAGCAGCTGCAGGGACGGGCCGGGCGCCGCCAGGTCGAGCGAGCACAGGTCGCTCTCGCCCACAATGGCGGCGGTGCGATCGGCTTCGATGCCGCGGCGACGGTGGTGACGATCCTGCGGCGGGAATCCTGAGCCGTGACCGTGCCACAGGTCCCGCTGCTGCACGAGATGATCGCCGCGCGCGCGGCCCGGACGCCCGACCTTGCCGTCGTGACATTCGACACGACATCGGGCCCGGACGAGGTCCGCACCTACCAGCAGCTGTGGGACAACGGCCGTCGACTGGCCGCGGCCCTCCTTGCGCGAGGACTCGGGCGCGGCGGGCACTTTGCACTGCTCATGGCCAATCATCCCGAATTCGTCGAGGCCATGATCGCGGCGAGTCTCACCGCGACCGTCTTCGTTCCGATCGATCCGCGCACCCGCGGCGAGAAGCTCGTCTACCTGCTGAAGCATGCCGAGTGCCGCGGCGTGATCGCGGCCGATTACGCGCTCGGCCAGCTCGACGAAATCCGCGGCACACTCCCGAAGCTCGACTGGATCATCGGCATCACGAGTGGCGAACAGGCCGTACCGATCGCGGCGCATCGCGCGGCTGTGCCGTACGCGCAGGCGCAGGCCACGCAGGCGGCGGACATCGCGACTGCGCCGGCGTCACCCGACTCGCCGATGCAGATCCTGTTCACGTCCGGGACCACGGGCGATCCGAAGGGCATCGTCATGCCGCACCGGCGCTGGTCCATGAACGCCCTGCTCGTACCGCAGCTCTGCGGCTGGCAGGCAGACGAGCGCCCCTATTCCGGCCTGTCCTTGACGCACGCCAATGCCCAGGTCCTGACGCTCGGTGCATCGCTCGCGAGCGGCGTGCCC
>JAGOXN010000344.1 GCA_018059685.1 Steroidobacteraceae bacterium
CATTGTTCTATGCGGAGTATGACGATCTGCAGATCCAGCAGTTTCTCGCCGGGAGCGGCGGTGCGGCCAGCATCACGGTCAATGCCGGCAAGGCAAATTACAAGGGGATCGAAGTCGAACTGACCGCGCTCCTGACCGATGACCTCACCGCCTACGTGAACTACGGCTATACGGATCAGGAGTTTGACGAGTTCCTCGTGTTGGACCCATCGAGCAACCAGTTGGTCGACATCGCGGACATCGCGCACCCCAGCTACGCGGCGGACACGACCGTCAATGCCGGGCTGAAGTACGAGTTCCCGCGCTTCGATATCGGCCAGCTGGCCGCACAGGTCGACTACAGCTATCGCGGCAAGGTCTGGTACCACCCCAGCACGTTCGCTGCTCCGTTCAACAACGTCATCGCCGACGATCCGGTGGGCACGCTCGAAGCCCGGGTCAGCCTGTCGCAGATCGAGCTCGGCGCAACCGCGCTTTCGATCGGGCTGTGGGGCCGAAATCTGACCGACGAGGAATACCAGCTGGCCGGCATCGATTTCGGCTCGCTCGGCTTCGCGGGTGTCACCTACGCGGAGCCGCGCACCTGGGGCCTGGACGTGAACCTGAAGTTCGGCTCGCGCAACTGAGGCGCTATTTCAGGGTGCCGGCAAGGCGCCTGCCCGCCTGCCGGCCGAAGAAGGTCGCATCGCCGAGCGAAGTCCCCGAGCTGTAACCGGCCCCGAAGCGGGGCAGACCACAGGCCGTGCGGCCGGCCGCGAAGAGGCCGGGGATGACCGCCCCATCCTCGTCCTTCACCTCTCCGGTCGGCAGCGTATCGAGCCCACCCAGCGTAAAGGTCGAGTAATAGCAGTGGTCGATGCGGCAGTCGACGGCCACGAACGGCGGCTCGTTGAGCGGCTTGAGCCACTGTGCCGCCTTGTGGAAGAGGGGATCGCTGCCCTGGGCCGCGTGGTGGTTGTAGACCGAAACCGTGTGGATCAGCGAGCCTTCCGGCAGTCCGAGTTCCCGCTCCACGTCCTCCCAGGTTTCGCCCGCGGCACCGATCTCCATCCGCACGCCCTTCTGCATCGGACTCTCGCCGTAGGTGGCGCCGTCCTCGAGCAGCCAGATGCGGTCGCCGTCCTGCTGCAGTGCGTAGTTCGCGACGCGGCCGTGATAGCAGTCCTCGTTGATGAACCGCTGGCCGCGACCGTTCACGAAGATGCCCTTGACCATGGAGCCCGGGGGATACCACGGGATCGTGACGAAGCCCTCGGACATGTTGATCGTGCTGCCGCCGACGCTCATGCCGAGGCGGATACCGGACCCGTCGTCGACCGTGCCGATCGGGTTGCTGCACCGGAGCAGGCGGGGAGCATGCCGCTTGACCATCTCACGATTCATGATGAAGCCGCCCGCGCACAGCACGACACCGCGGTGCGCGCGCAGGACGCGGATCTCGCCGTCGATGCGGGCGACGAGCCCATGCACCTCGCGGTTGTGATCAGCGACCAGGGCCAGCGCCCGGGCGTTGTAACGCACGTCGACGCCGGCTTCGACGACGCGCTGCGCGAGCACGTCCATGACGTATCGGCCGGCCCCCATCCCGACGAACTTCGCGACATGACCGCGCGGCGCAGGTCTTGCCTGCTGCGCAAACGGCCAGGCCTCCTCGCTGCCGGACCAGATGAGGCAATCGTCCGTGAACGGTTCGATGCAGCGCTCGGCAATGTAGGACATCTTGTACTCGATGCCCTGGGCCGTGAGCCACTGGTAGTGCTCGAGGCTGCCGTCCGCATACAGCCGTACTTTTGCCGCGTCGGCGTTGGGACCGGTGCTCTCGAGCAGGTACTGGTACATGGCCTCGGTGGAATCCTCGAAGCCGAAGGCGCGCTGCACGGGCGTACCGCCCCCACCCCCCATGTAGATCTCGCCGCCGGAGAGTGCCGACGCACCGCCGCTGCCCGAGGCGACTTCGAGCAGCGTCACGCGTGCTCCCCCGCGAGCGGCCTCGAGCGCGGAGGTGGCGCCTGCCGCGCCGAAGCCGACCACGACCACGTCGGTCTCGATGTCCCAATGCCGGATCCCGGCCAGTGGCACGGGGCAGCTCGGGGAATAGCTCTCGGGTTGCGTCACGTTGGGTGCTCCGGTGTGTGTCGGGTGTGGTTACATCGGCTCGCCCATTCGATCAGGGGGCGGCCGAGGTCTGCATCCCGCGAACGGATGAGGAGCCACGGCTCGCGAACCGGCGGCGCATCACAGCCCCGGCTCGTTTGCCGAATGCAGCAGGTACTCGCTCGTGGCGATCACGTCGAGCCGGTCGAAGTCGATGAACCGGACGCAGCTCTGCTGCATGAGGAGGGCGCGTCGCTGGAACTCGGCGGGATCGCCGACGGCACCGTAGAACGCGGCAAGGTCGCGCATACCCTCGATGGGGAAGCATTCCTCCACGATTCCTGCGACGGGCGGGCCGCCGGCGGTGAGCGGCATTGTGACCACGTTCTGCACGTAGCGGAAGTTGGCCTGTGTGTCGATCGCGACCTGGGTGTGATCCTCGAACCAGATCCGACGCCACTCGGCCGGGCTCAATCGCGGCGGGACCTGCAGGAACGTGACCTGGCTGAAGCCGAAAGTGCGCTCTCCCTCGCGGCCTGGATGCTCGACGTTGGGCAGGATCGTCGATTCCGTGACGACCCAGGCCACCACCCGCGCGAAGTTCTCGCGCAGGACGCGTTCGACGGGTTCGCGTCGCCACGCGCTCGTGAGCCAGAAGGAAACGATTCCGTCGGGTCGCGGGCTCATGCTCGCGATGGTGAAGTTCGCGATCGTACCCGTCATGTCGCCGAAGTCGGCGAGGTTGAGCTGGAGTCGTTCCGCACCGAGCGCCTTGATCCGCGGCGCGGCCTCGGCAATGAACCGCTTGCGCAACGCTGCAGGTTCATGGTCGCCGCGCCAGAACGCGTAAATGAGCTTTTCCACTGCGTTGGACTCCTGTTGCTGCCGTGAAGTGGCCGCGACCGGCTGCGGGGTGGCGCCGGTCCGTTCTACCGGAGCTCGATGGTCACGTCTTCGATGCGGCCACCCGTGTAGCGATAGCCGACGCCGGCATCGTCCGGGTAATGGCCCGCCGGCGACCCCATGTCGACACCGACGTTGAAGGTTTCGTCGATCGTGAAGAATGCTGGCGGGCTCGCCGGGACGCTGTCGGCAGCCGCCTGGGTTCCGTCAACCAGCAGCTTCAGGGTCGCGCCCCTGGCGAAACCGGGGCCCGCATAATCGAAGTCCAGCTCGAGCGCATGGGTACCGGCGGGGAGGGGGGCGCCCACGAGCGTGACCGACTTCAGGTCGAATACGCGATAGGTAAACGCCGGGCGCCGCTTCGCATCGAGGTACAGCGACCAGCCGGACTCGCGCCCCCC
>JAGOXN010000345.1 GCA_018059685.1 Steroidobacteraceae bacterium
ATCGGCGGCGTGCGCAGCCGGAGCATGCCCTCGAGTTCGGCCGCGAGATCCGCGAGCTCCGGTGACGTTTCGTCGCTGACGTTCATTGCATGCCCTCACAGGAGTCTCCAGTATGATCCCGGCACCTGACTGCGTGCCAGCGCCGCACCCGCGACCGATCGCATGACCGACCCCGCCGTTCCCGACCGCCCGAAGAGCCGTTCGCTCAAGCCGCTGCGCGCGCTCTTTCCGTTCCTGGCGCGCTATCGCGGCACGCTGCTGCTCGCGCTCGGAGCACTGCTCATCGCAGCGGCGGCGATGCTCGCCCTGCCGGTTGCGCTGCGCCACCTCATCGACGAGGGCATGACCTCGCGCAGTCCGGAAACGATCAACCGCTATTTCCTGGCCTTCATGGCCGCCGCCGGCGTGTTCGGCGTGTTCGCCGCGGTGCGCTTCTACCT
This sequence comes from Steroidobacteraceae bacterium, assembly GCA_018059685.1. Lineage (GTDB taxonomy): Bacteria > Pseudomonadota > Gammaproteobacteria > Steroidobacterales > Steroidobacteraceae > RPQJ01. The sequence continues at coordinate 441 of JAGOXN010000345.1, forward strand.
CGTCACGTGGCTCGGCGAGCGCGTGGTCGCCGATCTGCGGGAATCCGTGTACCGGCGCGTCATCCGCATGGACCCGGCCTTCTTCGAGGTCACGCGTATCGGCGAGGTGCTGTCGCGCCTCACGGCCGACATCACGCTGGTGCAGTCCATCGCCGGCGTCAACCTCTCGATCACGCTGCGTTCGACGATCTCGATCGCGGGCAGCCTCGTCATGCTGGCCGTCACGAGCCTCCACCTCACGGCGATCATCGTGCTGCTGATTCCGCTCGTCATCGGGCCCCTCGTGCTGCTGGGCCGGCGGGTACGGCGACTGTCCCGCGTGTCGCAGGACCGGATCGCCGACACCAGCGGGCTCGCCGACGAGACGCTGAACGCCATCCAGACCGTCCAGGCCTTCACGCTCGAGGAGCAGAACAGCGCCCGCTTCGGCGCCGCGGTGGAGGACTCGTTCCTTGCCGCGGTGCGGCGCACGAAGGTGCGCTCGGCGCTGACCGCGATCGCGACCATGTCGATCTTCGGCTCGATCACGTTCGTCCTGTGGGTCGGCGCGCACTCGGTGATCCGCGGCGAGATGAGCGGCGGAGAACTGAGCCAGTTCCTGCTGTACGCGGTCTACGTCGCGGTCGCAGCTGCGTCACTGAGCGAGATGTGGGGCGAGGTGCAGCGTGCCGCGGGCGCGATGGAGCGGCTCGTGGAGCTGCAGAATGCGCAGCCGACGATCGTCGCGCCGCCCCGGCCGGAGCCCTTGCCCTCCCCCGGACGGGGCGACATCGCGTTCCAGCAAGTCACCTTCCACTACCCGTCGCGTCCCGACACGCAGGCTCTGGACGCTTTCGACCTTTCGATCCGGTCCGGCGAGACCGTCGCCTTCGTCGGCCCGTCGGGTGCGGGCAAGAGCACGGTCTTCCAGCTCCTGCTGCGCTTCTACGATCCGGCCGCCGGGCGCATCCTGATCGACGGCATCGACATTGCGCGGGCGGATCCGGAGGCCGTGCGACGACGCATCGGCCTCGTGCCGCAGGACACGGTCCTGTTCGCGGCCAGCGCGCGCGAGAACATCCGCTACGGCCGGCCCGGTGCGAGCGATGCCGACGTGACGACCGCGGCACGCGCGGCGGCGGCGGACGAGTTCATCCAGCGGCTGCCGCAGGGCTACGACACGTTTCTCGGCGAGCGTGGCACGCGCCTCTCCGGAGGCCAGCGCCAGCGCATCGCCATTGCGCGCGCGATCCTGCGCGACCCGCCGATCCTGCTGCTCGACGAGGCCACGAGCGCCCTCGACGCGGAGAGCGAGCGCCTGGTGCAGGCGGCGCTCGAGCGGCTCATGCAGGGGCGGACGACGATCGTCATCGCCCACCGTCTCGCCACCGTGCTCGAAGCCGACCGCATCGTCGTGATGGATCACGGCCGGATCGTCGCCCAGGGCACGCACGCGGAACTCGTGCGCGGGAACGAGCTGTACGCACGTCTCGCCGCCCTGCAGTTTGCGGATGGCGTCGCCGCATGAACGCGCTCGGCCAACCCGTCGGGCCGCCCTTGCCCGGCTGGGCACCCCCGCCGCGACCCTCGCGAACGGTACTCGAGGGCTGCCATTGCCGACTCGCGCCGCTCGATGCCGCGATTCACGCCGCCGCTCTCCACGATGCGAACTCGCTCGATCGCGAGGGTCGCATGTGGACCTACCTGCCCTACGGACCGTTCGGGTCGATCGGGGAGTTTCGCGCGTGGCTCGACGCACGCGAAGGGTCAGCGGACCCGCTGTACTTCACGATCATGGACCGCGCGTCCGGCCTCGCGTGCGGACTCGCCTCCTACCTGCGCATCGAGCCGGCGCATGGCTCGATCGAGATCGGCCACCTGCAATTCTCGCCCCGCCTGCAGCGCACGACCGCGGGCACCGAAGCCATGTATCTGATGATGAAGAGGGTTTTCGAACTCGGCTACCGTCGTTGCGAATGGAAGTGCGATGCCCTGAACGCGGCCTCGCGGCGTGCGGCCGATCGGCTGGGGTTCGTTTTCGAGGGTACCTTCCGGCAGGCGGTCGTATACAAGGGCCGCAGCCGGGATACGGCGTGGTACTCGGTCATCGACGCCGAGTGGCCCAATCTGCAGGCCGGTTTCCAGCGCTGGCTCGATCCCCGGAACTTCGACTCCGCCGGCCGGCCAATAGCGAGCCTGGCGGGTCTGCGGGTGCGGGCGTGAAGCCGATGGACCGCGCGTCCGGCGGCCGAACGCTGCGCGTCCAGTCGCTTGCGACGTTTGCATCCGAGAGCCGACGCCGTGTTCTGCGAACGATCTGGCGCTGGGAACTGCAGGAGTACGGCGCCACGCAGAGCCGCCGGCTCGCGGCGATCAAGGGTCGCCTGCGCCGCTACGACGAAGGCGTGCTTTGCGCGGTCGACGGCGCCCGGCTGCTGGGATTCGCCGACGTCGTGCCGCTCGCACCGTCGCACTATGGGGCGTTGCGCAAGGGCCGGGTCATCGAGGAACAGATTCCCTCGCGCTGGGTGAACCGCGAATCCGCGGGTGAGGCCTCGTGCTGGTACATCGGCAGCCTGATCGTGGCCCGCTCGATCCGCAGCTCGCAGCCCGGGTTGGCGCACGACGTCTCCGCGCGGCTGCAGCGGGCCATCTGGTCTTTCATCGCGGCCCGCGGCCGGCCGCCATTCCGCGTGCTCGGGATCTCCGCGACAAAGGTCGGCCAGGCCAAGTTCCGGCAGACCGGATTCCTGCCCGTCGCCCCGGCAGTGGATGCGATGGATACCCGGCCGCGTTTCGAGCAGGTCTTTCCGCGGCGCGCAGGACTCGCGGCCCGCGCAGCGGAGCGACCTCGACGGGCGCGCCCGACCTGATCGCCACACTGGGAGGCGTTCACGTCATTTCGACACGGGACATACCCGCCCGCTGCGGGTGATACTCAGCTACCCGTCCATTGCAGACCGATAC
>JAGOXN010000346.1 GCA_018059685.1 Steroidobacteraceae bacterium
GGGGCATGGCGGCTTCCAGCGAGCGGGACGAGGCCCCGCACTTTGCCGGATTTTCCCATCCGTGTCCTCACGGATGCGTCGAACCGAAGGGCGCACCACCCTTGCCCGCGGACCGGGTTGCGTCCCCCTGTTCCTGACCCTGTTCCTGATCTGCACCCGCCTGGGCACGGCGCGTACCGCCGCACGCGATCGGAGTCCTACAGGTAGCCGCTCTTGCGCGCCGTGCGGATCGTGACCTTGCGAGTCAGTCGCCGCGACAGCCGCACGAGCAGCCGACGATGCCCTCTTCGTCACCGGTAATGCCCTCCTGGTGACACCCGCCCGGTCTTGCGCATGTGCGTGCGGTACTGTGCCGGGGTGACCGAGTGGGTGGCGCGGAAGCTCGCCGTGAGGTGGCTCTGCGAGCTGAACCCGCTCTCCTCGGCGATGCGCGAGATGGCCAGGTTCGACTGCGTCAGCAGCTTGCGGGCGAAATCGAGCCGCGCCGCAAGCACGTACCGATGCGGCGGAATTCCCGTTGCTTCGCGGAACACGCGCGCGAAGTGCGCAAGGCTGATGCCGGCACGCCTCGCGAGACGTCCCGTCGTGAGATCACCGGCCAGGTTCGTGTGCACGTGGTTCAGCACCGCCTGCAGCCTCGCGAAGTGCACGTGGCGCGGATCGATGCCGCGCGTGACCGGCGTCACCAGCGCCCGGAACGACTGCTCGAGCATCACCCCGGCGAGGCGCTCCATGAACCCGGCGTCCGCACCGTGCGCCTTCTGCAACTCCAGCACCAGTTGCAGCGCCGCCGCCCCGACCAGCGGATCGCTGAATGGCAGGGGCTCTTCGCGCGAATCGGCGAGTGCGTCGAGACTCTGCATGACGACGTTGTCGCCGGCCAGGAAGTAGAACACGGCAAAGTCCACGGTGCCTGAGTAGTGCCAATGCGTCGCCACGCCGTCCGGGACCAGCAGCGCCTGGGTCGGCAGGCTCGTGCTGCGCCACTGCTGTGGGCCGCCCTCCCGCACGCGTCCGCCCCCGAACTGGACGACCAGGGTCGTGGCATCCATCCCGGACACCGTGCACTCGATGTCCTGGTAGATGTAGCGCTCGACGAACAGCGGCACCGACCCCGGGATGCGCCCGGCCACGATTGGCTGGTGGCCCAGCTCCTTGCGCACCTTGAACCAGACGGGTCCAGCCACGGGGCCTCGGCCATGGATGATCGATTTTTGACAAAGATACGCTTGGTCCCTGAAAGGCTCCAGACGCAGCACGGTCCACACTCCGTCCATCGTCGACCCGCCACGGGGAGAGGACGTCATGTTGAAGCTCAAGTCGCAGCTCACGCTGCCCGCCGCCGGCCTGTCGGGCTTCGAGCCGCCGCTGTTGGAAGAAGAGGCGGCCGTGCAGGCCGGCCTGCACCGCTTCGCCCGCGAGGTGCTTCGACCGCTGGGCGCCGAACTCGACAGAATGCCCGCCGAGGCCGTGATCGCCCCGGGCTCTCCGTACTACAGCGTGTTCACCGAGTACGCGAAGCTGGGCCTCGACCCAACGATGCTGGCCGAACTTCCGCCCGAGGTGGCCATCCGCACGGAGTCCCTGATCGGAGAAGAGCTCGGTTGGGGCGATTGCGGCCTGGGCGTGTCGCTCGCCGTCGCGGACTTTCCCCGTCAGATGGCCGCCATCGTCGGCAACCAGGAACTGGTGGATGTGTGCACCGGCCGCATCGGCTGCTGGATGATCACCCACCCCGACAAGGGCAGCGACGTCCAGGTCTTCAACATGGCGCGCGAATGGCCACCAGGCCAGCCCGGCAACAAGGGGAACATGTGGGGCCGCGTCCAGGGCGAGGAGATCGTGATCAGCGGCCAGTGCTCCGCCTGGGTCTCAAACGGCGCCGTCGCGCAGGTCGCGCTGGGCTACATCGGCGCCGAGTACGACGGCGCCTTTTTCGGCAAGGATGGCCGGTCCCACGGCATGGCCGTGATCATCCCGCTCGACCTGCCCGGGGTGTCGAAGGGCAAACCGCTCGACAAGATGGGCCAGCGCGCGCTGCCGCAGGGCGAGATCTACTTCGACAACGTGCGCGTGCCGAAGCGCTTCGCCGTGGCGTTGCAGGACGAGTACTACGGCAACCTGGCCTCGGCCTGGTCCTACGCCGGCACCCATATGTCGCAGTTGTTCACGGGCGTCGCGCGTGCCGCGTTCGAGCTGGCGCTGCAGTACTGCCACGAGCGCAGGCAGGGTGGCCAGCGGTTGATCGATCACCAGCTCACCCGCCACCGCATCGGCGACATGTTGCGACGCGTCGAGATGTGCCGCTCGGTGGCGCGGCGCTCGCTGACCTACGCCCGCGTCTCGCCGCTGACGCATCCCTACGTGACCGCAGCGGCCAAGGTCACCGTCACGCAGGAAGCGATGAAGGTGGTCGACGAAGCCTTCCAGCTGTTCGGCGGTTTCGGCACGTCCCGCGAGTACCCGATCGAAAAGCTGTACCGGGACGCGCGTCTCGCGCTCATCGAGGACGGCGAGAACTATGTGCTCACCATGCGCCTCGGCCTGCTCGCTCAGCAGCTGTACGCCGAGGGCTGGTCGCAGAACTGAGCGCGCCCCGGGGCACGCAACCAACACCCGACCGGACCCAGGAGAGAACCCATGGCCAAGTACCCCGTCGTCGTCTACGGCGCGAGCGGCTACACCGGCATGCTGATCATGGACTGGCTCATCGACCAGCAGATCCCGTTCACCGCGGTGGCGCGCAATGCGAAGCGCGCGCAGGAGATGATGGCGCAGCGCGTCGTGCGCCTCGAGTCGGCCACCTATGAGGTCGTCGAGACCGAGCACTCGGTCGAGGCGCTGACGAGGGTGTTCCAGGGCGCCAAGGTCGTGTGCAACACGGTGGGTCCCTTCGTGAACTTCGGGCTGACCACGGTGGAGGCGGCGCTGAAGGCCGGCTGCCACCACATCGACACCACCGGTGAGCAGGGCTACATCCGCGCCGTGCGCGACCAGTTCGGCGACTCATACCGGCAGGCGGGCCTGCTGGTGGCGCCGTCGGTTGCGTACATGTACGCGTTCGCGGAGATCGCCGCGCAACTCGCGCTCGAGACGCCGGGCATCGACGTGCTGGAGACGGCGACGCTCTGCCGCGGCCCGCGCTTCGCCGCGGCCGGTGTCACCGTCGGCTCCACCGCCTCGATCTTCGAGCTGTTCAGGGCCGAGCAGTGCTACCTCTGGGAGAAGCAGCTCGTGGCGCACCCCGCGGGCGCCTCGGCCAACGTCATCGACCCGAGCTTCGTGCAGCCGGTGTTCTCGCTGCCCTGGGGCGGCACTGCGCTGCCCGTCCACTTCCAGCAAGACCCGCGAGTGCGCAGCTTCACGTCCTGGGTCGGCTTCT
>JAGOXN010000347.1 GCA_018059685.1 Steroidobacteraceae bacterium
CGGCGGGTCGAGCACCAGGATGCCCGCCATGCCGACGACGATGGCCGCGGCGAGCACGACGACTACCCAGCCCATCGCCACGCGACGCGCGGTGGGCATCTCGGACGCATCCCTGATCGCCATGAAGCGCGCGAGGATGTGCGGCTGGCCCGGGTACCCGAGGCCCCACGCGAGCAGCGACACGATCCCCATCGCGCCGATGGCCTGGCCGCCTTCACCGACGAACGGGTCGAGCAGCGCGGGGTTACGGGCCTCGAGGGCAGCGGCCATGTCGCCAAACCCACCCGTCATGGCGACGCCCATGGCCGCAACCAGCACCAGCGCCAGGAACATGAGCGTGCCCTGCAGCACGTCGGACCAGCTCACGGCGAGGAATCCACCGAAGAACGTGTAGGCGAGCATCACCAGACTGCCCCAGAACATGGCGTCGTGGTAATGCATGCCAAAGAGCGATTCGAAGAGCCGGCCGGTCGCCACGAATCCGGAGCTCGTGTAGAAGGTGAAGAACACCAGGATGAAGAACGCGGTCAGCGTGCGCAGCACGCGGCTCCGGTCGTCGAAGCGCCGCTCGAAGTAATCCGGCATCGTGAGCGAGTCGCCGAGACGCTCGGTCTGCGTGCGCAGGCGGGCCGCGATGAACTTCCAGTTGAAATAGGTGCCGGCGACGAGGCCCAGCACCAGCCAGATCGAGTTGATCCCGGCGACATAGGCGAGCCCCGGCAGGCCCATCAGCAGCCAGCCGCTCATGTCGGAGGCCTGCGCGCTCATGGCCGTCACCCAGCTGCCGAGCGAGCGTCCGCCGAGGATGAAGTCGGAGAGGTTGGTCGTGCGCCGGTAGGCGACGAAGCCGAGCACCAGGCAGATGCCCATGTAGACGACGATGGTGCCGATGATGACGGGTGTGTTGGTCATTTCAAGGACCTGCGCGCGGCACCACTTCTGGTACTCACGAGCTGCAAGAGTAGATTCACGCAAATGTAACAAACCGGTCAGGCGGATTGGGCAAGCTGTTCAGCGTCGAGGCCGCTCCGCCCCCTTGCACGAGCCGCGATGCCGGGGCAGGGTTCCCCCACCCTGCTCCGGCCATTTTTTTGGGGCCGGCGGCCAAGGCATTGCAACCCTGACAGCGGGGGCCGCATCGAACGGAAAGCACCCCGAATCCCAGACGGACGGTCCCCATGCTCGTCAAGCATTGCTCCCGCCTGCTGCTCCTCGCCCTCACGCTCACGGCCACGCCGGCCGGTGCGTGGGATATCGATTGCAGGTTCGCCGCCGACCGCAAGGCCACGATCGACAGCGCTGGCGTCGAGCGCGTGGAGGTCTACGCCCGGGCCGGTGACCTGGCTGTACGACCAGCCGCCGGTGCCAAAGTGGTCGCGAGCGGCCAGGCCTGTGCCTCCCACGAGAGGTACCTCGAACAAACGCAGGTTCGCATGCGCCGCGAGGGCGAGGTCCTGCAGGTGGTCGTGCAGGTGCCGGAGGACATGAAGGGCATCGGGATCTTCTATGCGACGCTCGACCTCACCGTCGAGGTGCCCGCGGACCTGCCGGTGCAGGTCACGGATTCGAGCGGCGACGTGACGATCGACGGGGCACGCGTGGTCCGCGTGACCGACAGCTCGGGCGACGTCGAGGCACGCCGCTTGCCCGCTGACATCGAGATCGACGACAGCTCCGGCGACATCCGCGTCGTGGAATCGGCGGGCCGCGTCAAGGTCGTCGACAGCTCCGGCGACATCGTCGTGCGTGGCGCGCGCGAAGTCCTCGTCCAGTCGGACAGCTCGGGCGACATCGTGCTCGAGAAGATCGCGGGCAGCGTGCGCATCGAGAGCGATTCGTCCGGCGACCTCACGATCGCCGGAGTCGGGGGCAGCGTCGAAGTCCTGTCGGATTCCACGGGCGCCGTGCGCGTGTCCGCAGTCAAGGGCACGGTGAAGCTCCCCGATCGCTGAGCCAGGCTCACCGATGCTGTCCTGCGTGGAAAGCGGTGGATGCGACCGACGGATCGATTCTCGATCTCAGTGGTAGTCCTCCTCGCGCTGGTGACGCACGTCGAGGATCGACACGTGGCCTGGACCGTCAGTCTCGAACAGCGCGACGTATCCCGCGTTGCCGAACGAGATCACGAGCTCTCGCAGCAGGGGCCGGTCACGCGGCCAGGCCGTGCGGCAAGTGAAGGGCCAGTAATCGAGCAGCTGGAAAGAAGTCTCAATGGCGTCCACGGCACGGGCCGCCGCCGTCGGGTCCTTCTCGTTCAGCAACGCCTGCAGGCGCTTCAGGTCGTCCAGCGCTTCGAGTGTGAGACGGGCCCGGTAACGGCTCACGACTGCTTGCGGATCGACCGGCCTTTCGCGAGCTGACGCCTGAGTGTCTTAAGCGCGGCGCTGCTCGTCGTCCAGACGCGAACCCAGCAGGGGTTGCTCGAGCAGCAGTCGGATTACGCGTTCGACTTCATCGACGAAGCGCAATCCAAGCTCCGATACCTCCGATTCATATAGCGAAGCGGCCTCATACGACTCCTGCTCCGCTTCGGGATGAAACTCGTACTTCATTCGCCCAGGCGTTTGCGCAGCCGATCAAAGACCAACGGTCCAGGCACACCTTTGACCTTGCCTTCAACCAGTTCGCGATGCCTGCGCTGCGATGTCTCGAGCCACGCACGCTCGACATTTTCGTCGGCGGGTGCATCGAGTTCGGCGATCAGCGAACGCATGAGTTCAACTCGTTCTTCCGAGTTGAGAGCGCGGATTTCCCGCTCGATGTCTTTCACTGCCTCAGCCATGTCTTCCACCGCCTGATGATGCTCGGAGTCTGACGTGGCCGCCTGCTTGACCGCCAACCACTATCAGGCCGCACAATTTCGCCGCCGGCGGGGGTCCCGGTTGAAGCCCTTCCTGCGTTTCATGCCTTCCCGCCGCCAGGCCGCCGCCAGGTCCGCTTCACCCAGCGCATCGGCCAGGAACCAGACCGGGTAGTTGCCGCGGTGGGCGGGATCTGCGGCGGCTCTGTGCAGGATTGCGAACATGGCGTCGCGGTCGTGCAGCACGGCCCCCAGGTCGCGGAAATACGGCGAGACGCTGTCGCCGAAGTCTTGCACCCGTTGGCGCGCAGGTCCTCGTTCTTGCCCTTGAACGAGAAACCGGAGTTGCGTGAGGGTCGCGAACTCGGGAGTCGTGATCTGTTGGTGACCGCGGTCGCCGTGGTACCAGGCGAGGACCAGCACGATCGGCAAGCCGACGAGAATTGCCAACAGCGCGATCTGGCGAAGTTGTTCTGGCCAGTGGAATGTGTCGCTGAGGCATTCGAGCCCCTGCACGAATCCCCAGGCGCCCGCGACGCAGGCGATTCCCCACTGCACCACCTTGCGGCGGGTCAGTCT
>JAGOXN010000348.1 GCA_018059685.1 Steroidobacteraceae bacterium
TCGGTGGCGGCCGTCGCCTGGATGTGCATGGCCTTGTAGCTGAAGTCGTTGAAGATGTGCACGCTGCCCGGGCCCGGGCCGAAGTAGCGCGCGCGTTCACTCCTCGCCCTGACGAATGCTTCCGCCAGCAGGCATACGTTGTCCTGGGCCTGGGCATACCCGAGGCCGAACGCCGCCGACTCGAGCGTCGTGGCAGTGATGTGCGGCACGTTGCCGGTCGTGCGCCGGATGGTCGCAACCGGTCCGGTCGACGGAGCGGTAATCAGGCTCGGCGGCGGGGGCGGCGGCACCGTGGCCGGCTTCACCGGATCGTCATCCGAGCAGCCGGCCGCCAGCAGCGCGGCCGCGAACGTCAGCGCAAGCGGAACAAGTCCAGCCCGGCGGTCCACGCCAGACCATGAAAGCGTGCCAGTCATGGAGTATCCCCTGTCACTATGTTGGTCTTCTGCGGGCAATGGGGACATTCCGCTTTTCGCGTCGACGCGAAAAGCGGAATGTCCCCTCCCGGCCCGAGTATACGCGCGGCAGGGGAGAACTCGCCAAACCTCCGGCCGGGTCACATCTTGCCCCCATGAATGATTGCGCACGCCGGCCGTCACGGGCAGGCTAGGCTGGCCGAGCCAGCGTCGACATCCCACCCATCGACAGCGGGGTGACTCCTGAGCGCCAGCCTGCCAGATGCCGTACCGAGTGCCGTGGCCACGGCCCGCGCGGCACCTGTCGCCGGTCCCCGCAAGCGCTTCCTGCGCCAGGTGCTGCGCCTCGCGGGCCCGTACTGGAACTGCGAACGCCGCCGCAAGGTCCGCTGGGCGACACTGCTGCTGGTCCTGCTCACCCTGGGACAGGTCGGGCTCACGGTCTGGGGCAATTACTGGAACCGGGCCTTGTTCGATGCCCTGGAGCAGCGTGACGTGCACGGCGTGCTCGTGCAGGTCGGCGTGTTCGCGCTGATCTTCCTGAGCTCGATCGTGGTCACCGCGGCGCACCTGCTCGTCAAGCGCTGGCTGCAGCTCGACTGGCGTGCCTGGCTCACCGAACGCCTGGTTGGACGCTGGCTGGACGACGGCCGGCACTATCGCCTGCAATTCAGCGCCGGGGAGCACGACAACCCCGACCAGCGCATCGCGGAGGACATCCGCATCGCGACCGAGACGGCGATCTCGCTGGGCCACACGCTGGTCTTCTCGCTGCTCACGCTGTTCCTGTTCGTGGACATCCTGTGGCAGGTCTCCGGCTCGATCGCCGTGCCCGGCACGGACGTCCAGGTGCCGGGCTACATGGTGCCGCTCGCGTTCCTCTATGCGGGTCTCGGCACCGCGCTCGGCTGGATGTTCGGGCGACCGCTGGTGCGCAGCACCAACGACCTGCAGACGGCGGAGGCGACTTTCCGCTTTGGCCTCTCCCGTGCCCGCGAGCACTCGGAAGCGATCGCGCTGGCGCATGGCGAGCGGCTCGAACGCGCAGGCTCGACTGAGCGCTTCCGGCAGGTCGTGCGGGACTGGAACCGCCAGTCCTACGCGTACATGGGACTCGTGTCGTTCTCGACTGCCTATGGCGGCCTGCTCCCGGTCTTCCCGATCCTGGTCGCGGCGCCGCAGTACATTGCGGGAGCCATGTCGCTCGGCATCCTCATGCAGGCGGCACAGGCTTTCCAGCGCCTGACCTCGGCGCTCTCGTGGCCGGTCGACAACATCGGCGAGATCGCCCGCTGCCGCGCCTCCGCGGATCGAGTGCTCTCGCTCTACGAGAACATGTGGCGGATCGACCGAGAAGCGCACAAGCCCGGTGCACCGCGTGTCGTGCGGGAGCGTACCGAGCGTCCCCGGCTCCTGGTCGACGATCTCTGCATCGCCGAGCCATCGGGCCGGGTACTGATCGAGCACTTCAGCGCGGAAGTGCGACCCGGCGAGCGCGTGCTCATCGCCGGAGACCCGGCCGTGACCGGGAGGCTCTTCAAGGTCATCGGCGGGATCTGGCCCTGGGGCAGCGGGCACATCGAGCTGCCTTTGAACGGTGGCGTGCTCTTCATGCCACAGAGTCCCTTCCTGCCGGAGGGTACGTTGCGCGAGTCGCTCAGCTATCCGCGCCCGCCCGACTCGATTGGCGTTGCGGAAATGCGCAAGGCACTCGCGGACGTCGGCCTCGAATCACTCGCTCCACGGCTCGACGAGCGCGACAACTGGGAGCAGGTGCTGCCACTGCGCGCCCAGCAGCAGCTCGGTTTCGCGCGCGCGCTGCTGCTGCGTCCGGCCTGGGTGTTCATGGACAGCGCGACCGACGCCTTCGATCCGGATGGCGAAGTCGCAATCCTCGAGATGCTGGGGCGAGAACTGCCGGAGGCTGCGCAGGTCGTGATCAGCTTCCACCCCGAACTCGAGCAACTGCACCATCGCACGCTCGTCCTCGAGCGCGTCGCGGGGACGAAATACCTGTTCAACGGCCGTCGCGGCGATGGCAACGGCACGGACGCCCTTGCACCTCACTGAAACCGTGACGGTAACCAGCCCCGCTCGACGCACTCCCTGAAACACCAGGCGGGCGTGGTCTCGGTGCGGTAGCTCCAGAAGAACCAGCCGCGGTAGTGCTCGAAGGCCAGGAGCTGCGCGGCGGCGTAGGCGCGCAGGGCGACACTTTCCTGGAAGGCATCCAGCGGTTGCAGGGCGTGATGGTACGGCCCATCGGCCCACAGCGACACGACCTTGAGGTCGAGGCCGAGGCTCCACTCGCCCGCGATCGCCGGCACGCCGAGATCGCGCTGCAGCGCATCCGCTTCCTCGCGCCACAGTACGCCCGCCTTGTGCAGGTGGCCGTGGATGTCCATGTCGAGGTCGGCGCGATCGAAGCACTGGTAACGATGCACGTCGAAGACCGTGTTCTCGAACCGGCTCCCGTGGAAGAACGACCGGAACTGCGCGTACGGGCGGAATCCGTCGTGAAAGACGACGGCGACCCGCTCGGGCGAGCAGTGGGCACGGATCGCGGCGTACGCACGCGCGTAATACGCCTCGAGCAGCCCGGTCGGCACGTCCCAGCGTGGTTCGTTCAGCACCTCGATCGCGTGCAGGGCGGGCGCTGCGGCGTAGCGAGCGGCGAGGCGACCAAGTACCTCCACCGAGTGCGCGAGGTATTCCTCCCTGGTGTGCCATTCGCACACATCCTTGATGCCGCCATTGTCGAAGCCGTTCTGGCAGCCGGGCGCGGCGTGCAGGTCGAGCACGACCTCGAGACCAAGCTCGGAGGCCCACTGCATTGCCCGATCCAGCACCTCGATCCCGCCTTCGACGAACGGATGTCGTTCGGCCCCGTACCTGGCGTGGTAGGGGTACGGCGGCCCGAAGATCCAGTGGCCGACGGGAATGCGCACGG
>JAGOXN010000349.1 GCA_018059685.1 Steroidobacteraceae bacterium
ATGCTGTACTCCACGAGCCTCTACCACATCGCGGGCGTCGGCCACCTCGTGCCGGATTACGCACGCCTGCTGGAACAGGGCTACGGTCGGCTGCGCCGGGACGTCGAGGCGCGCACGGCGGCGCTCGACCCCGCGGACCCGGACAGCGAACAGAAGCGGACCTTCCATCGCGCGCAGCTGATCACCCTCGGCGCGGCGAGCGATTACATCCGCCGCTATGCCAAGCTGGCGGCGGAGCAGGCGCGCGATGCGCAGGGTGAGCGCCGCAAGGAACTGCGCCAAATCGCCGAGAACTGCGAGTGGATCGCCGAGAATCCGCCGCGCACGTTCTGGCAGGCGTTCCAGCTCCTGCATTTCTCGTGGAGTCTGGTGCAGATCGAATCGAACGGGCACTCGGTGTCGCTCGGCCGACTCGACCAGCTGCTGTATCCGTTCTTCAAGAACGACCTCGAGACCGGCGCGGCCACCCGCGACTTCATGCAGCAGGTGATCGAGTGCCATGCCGTGCTGAACGCGTCGTTCATGAAGCTGCGTGACTGGCTCACCACCCAGGCGAACAGCGGCCGCGGGCTGGGCACCGCGACGGTCACGCTCGGCGGCGTGGACGCGGCGGGCGCCGACGCCACCAACGAGCTGTCCGGGGCCTTCATCGACATGATCGCCCACACTCGGCTCGGCCACCCGTGGATCGCCGTCCGCCTGCACGAAGGCACGGCCGGCTGGTTCGCACGCAAGGTGGCCAAGGCCATGCGCATGGGCACCGGCGAACCCAAGATCTTCAGCGACCGCGTGATCGTCCCGACCATGGAACGGTGTGGCATCACGCCCGAGGACGCCCGCAACTACGTCATCGTCGGCTGCGTCGAAATCAGCGTTCCCGGCAAGGAGAACGGCTGGAAGGATTCCGCGTACTTCAGCATCGCGCGGGTCCTCGAGATGGCGATGAACGACGGCTACGCGCTCGGCCAGGAGCACCTCGGCCGGCTTGGGCCCCCCACCGGCCGGCTCGAGGACTTCACGACCTTCGATGAACTGCGCTCGGCCTACGAGCAGCAGATGGCCTACTGGGTCGAAGTGCACGCCCGCGCCACGGACATCATGGATGTCGTGCACCGCGAGCTGAAGCCCTTGCCCTACCTGTCGCTGCTCGTACAGGGCTGCACGGAGCAGGGGCGCGACATCGGCACCGGTGCGGCGACCTACAACTTCACCGGCCCGCAGGCGGTCGGCGTCGGCACCGTAGCGGACAGCCTCGCCACCATCAAGCAGCTGGTGTTCGAAGAGAAGAGGGTCCCGGCGGCGGCCCTGATGCAGGCGCTGCGCGACGACTGGAACGGGCATGACGTGCTCTATCACCTCGTGAACGGCGAAAAGGTGCATCACTACGGCAACGACGACGACTACGCCGACGAGCTCGCGCGCTACGCGACGGACGTGTACTGCGCGGCCGTCGAGGGCCGGCCGAACCCGCGCGGCGGCGTGTACCACCCGGGCGTCTATACGGTCTCGGCGAACGTTCCGTTCGGCATGGTCCAGGCCGCGACGCCCGACGGACGCAAGGCACACGAGCCGTTGTCCGACTGTCTCGGTCCGGTACACACGGCGCTGGGCTCGCACGACGTCAAGGGACCGACCGCGGTGATCAACTCGGCCGGCAAGCTCGACCAGCAGCGCATGTCGAACGGGACATTGCTCAACCTGCGCTTCTGCCCGTCGAGCCTGTCCGGAACGGCCGGCGTCGAGAACCTGGTGTCACTGGCCCGTGCCTACTTCGCCAAGGGCATGCACATGCAGCTCAACGTCATCGGGCGCGAGCTGCTCGAAGACGCCTACGCGCACCCGGAGAAATACCGCGGCCTCATGGTCCGCGTGGCGGGTTACAGCGCCATGTGGGCGGACTTGAGCGACGAGCTGCGCCGCGACATCATGAGCCGCACGGAACTGTCGTTCGACTGATGGGCATGATGCCGATGAGCGTGACCTACGATCCCGGGGTGCGTGGAACCGTCTTCAACATCCAGCGGTTCAGCGTGCACGACGGCCCCGGGATCCGCACGGTCGTGTTCCTCAAGGGATGCTCGCTGCGCTGCCGGTGGTGCTCCAATCCGGAGAGCCTGTCGCGAGCCGTGCAGATCGGCGTTTACGAGAAGCGCTGCCTCGGCGTGGACAAGTGCCGGGCCTGCCTCGACGCGGCGCCGGACCCGGACGCCATCGTCGTGCGCGAGGGGCGCGTCGCGGGGATCCGCGGTCGGCGCGCGGAGCGGTACGTCCGCTGTGCCGAGGCCTGCCCGACCGGGGCCCTCAAGGTGTGGGGCCGGCAGGTCACTGTTGGCGAGGTCATGAAAGAGGTGGTCGCGGATCGGGCGTTCTACGAGTCCTCCGGCGGCGGGCTGACCCTGTCCGGCGGCGAAGCCCTCCTGCAACCACGCTTCGCGGCCGAACTGCTCGAGGCCGCGCGCGCCGAGGGGATCGGCACGTGCATGGAGACCGCGCTCAACGTGCGCGCGGATCAGCTCGAGCCCGTGCTGCCGCTGCTCGACATGATCTTCTGCGACCTCAAAGCGCTCGACCGGGAGGAACATCGTCGCTGCACGGGCGTGTCGAACGAGCGGATCCTTGGAAACCTCCGGACGGTCGTCGCCTGCGGTGTCCGCGTGGTGATCCGTGTGCCGGTCGTCCCCGGGTATAACGGCACCGAGGCGAACCTGCGCGCGACGGCGCGCTTCGTGGCCGAGGAGTTCGGCTCGCGCGTCGGGCTGATCCAGCTGCTGCCGTTCCGCAAGCTCGGCGAGGACAAGTACGCGGCGCTCGGCATGCCCTACGGGATGCGGGACTACTCGGCACCGCCGCGCGAAGCCTGGGAGCGAAACCTGGCGAGCGCGGCCCGTGTCATGTCGGAGTACGGACTGAAGGTGGTCGCCGGGACCGGCGACGGCGTCACGGCCTGAGCGTCACTCCAGGGTCCGTGCCACGTCCGGCGCCATGGCAGCGCGGCGGTGTGCCATCCGGGTGACACGCGAGGCCCCAGGCCTTCGTTGGGTGGAAGTTCTTCGGATTAGAATGCGCGCGGTCGCTTCGTCGAGCGACGACTGCGAAGGGGGAAACTCGATGTCGAAGATTGCCGTCGCCTTGTGCCTGGCTCTGTGCTGCGCGACATCCGCTGTGGCCGCGAAGGACGCTACCAAGCCGAACATCCTGGTGATCTGGGGTGACGACATCGGCTGGCAGAACGTCAGTGCCTACGGCATGGGCGTCATGGGGTACACGACGCCCAACATCGACTCGATCGGGATGGAGGGGATCCGCTTCACCGATCACTATGCGCAGCCATCCTGCACGGCCGGTCGCGCGGCGTTCATCACCG
>JAGOXN010000350.1 GCA_018059685.1 Steroidobacteraceae bacterium
CGGTCGGGATGCTGTTGCCCGTGACCGGGCCCATCGGGCCGGCAACCAGCGATTTCTTCGTTCGAAAGCTCGAGGAGGCGGGCGAGACCGGCGCCGCACTGGTCGTCGTGACCATCGACACGCCGGGCGGCCTCGACACCTCGATGCGGGACATGATTCAGGCCATCCTCGCGTCGGACGTCCCGGTGGTTGCATACGTCTCGCCGAGCGGGGCGCGAGCCGCGAGTGCCGGGACCTTTCTGGTTTATGCCAGTCACGTCGCGGCCATGGCACCGGCCACCAATCTCGGTGCGGCGACACCAGTCCACGTCGGTGCCACCGGCCAGGCAGCTCCACCGGAGGGCAAGGATGGCAAGGCGGGCGAAGATGGGCCCGGTGCCGATCAGCACGGTGGAACGGCACTCGAGAAGAAGGCCGTCAACGACGCCGTGGCCTATATCCGCAGCCTGGCCGAACTGCGCGGGCGCAACGTCGAATGGGCCGAAGCCGCCGTCCGGGAGGGTGCGAGCCTGCCGGCGCAGGAGGCGCTCGAGGCGGGTGTCGTCGACCTCATCGCCGACGACCTGCCCGCCCTGCTCGCAGCACTCGACGGCCGCAAGGTGAAGGTCAAGACTCGCGAGATACAGCTCGCGACCCCGGGGATCGTCCTGCGCGACCAGGCGCCGGACTGGCGGACCCGCCTGTTGTCGCTCGTCACGAACCCGAACGTCGCCTACCTGCTCATGCTGATCGGCATTTACGGCCTGCTGCTCGAGGGCTACAACCCCGGCGCGGTCGTGCCCGGCGTGGTCGGCGCCATCTGCCTGCTGCTCGCGCTGTTCGCCTTCCAGGTGCTGTCGGTCAATTACGCGGGGCTCGCACTCATCGCCCTCGGCGTGCTGCTGATCGTGGCCGAGACCTTCGTGCCGTCCTTCGGCGCCCTGGGGCTCGGCGGGATCATCGCGTTCGTCATCGGCTCGATCATGCTGCTCGACGACGGCGTGCCGGGATTCAGCGTCGCGTGGCAGCTCATCGGCGCGATGGCGCTCGCGGGCGCACTCGTGCTGCTCGGCATCGTGTCATTTGCCGTGCGCGCCCGGAGGCGTCCGGTCGTGAGCGGGTCCGAGGGTCTGCTGCGCGAGCGCGCGGAGGCCGTCGAATCGTTCGAGCGCCAAGGGCTGGTGCGCGTCCACGGCGAGCTGTGGAACGCCGTGAGCCGGGCGCCCGTGCACCGGGGCGAGCGACTGCGCATCCTCGCGGTGAGCGGCCTCACGCTCGAGGTGGAACCGGTCCGCGACTGAGAGAGGGAGACACCTTCCATGTTCAATTTTGCGACGCTCGCCTTCGTGGTCGTGGTCCTGGTGGCCATCGCGACGCAGGTCTTCAAGGTCCTCAACGAATACGAGCGCGGCGTCGTGTTCACCTTCGGGCGCTTCACCGGCGTGAAGGGGCCGGGACTCATCATCCTCATTCCCCTCGTGCAGCGCATGGTCAAGGTCGACCTGCGCGTGATCGTCCTCGACGTGCCGACGCAGGACGTCATCTCGCGTGACAACGTCTCGGTCAAGGTGAACGCCGTCGTCTACTTCCGGATCGTCGACCCGGAGCGAGCCATCATCCAGGTCGCGAACCCCTTCGAGGCGACCAGCCAGCTCGCGCAGACGACCCTGCGCTCGGTCCTCGGCCAGCACGAGCTCGACGCGATGCTGTCGCAGCGCGACAAGCTCAACATCGACATCCAGCGCATCCTCGACCAGGCCACCGACGCGTGGGGCATCAAGGTCGCCAATGTCGAGATCAAGCACGTCGACCTCAACGAGAGCATGATCCGCGCCATGGCCAAGCAGGCGGAAGCCGAACGGACTCGACGCGCCAAGATCATCCACGCCGAAGGCGAGAAGCAGGCGGCCGCACAGCTGGTCGAGGCCGCGCAGACGCTCGGCGCCGCGCCGAAGGCGTTGCAGCTGCGCTACCTGCAGACGCTCGCGGACCTTTCGAGTGAAAAGACGACGACGATCGTCTTCCCGATCCCGATCGACATCATCAAGCCGTTCGTGGAGGAGCGGAAATAGCCGCCCTGGCGCGCGCCAGCTGCACGTCGAGCCGCCTGGCCGAGACCGGCTGCAGCGTGCGCAGGTCCTGCGCGTGGAGCGAGACGCGGAATTCCTCGATCATCCAGCGCAGTTGCTCGACCTCGTCGCTGCCGCCGATGCCGTCGGGTTCGCGCTTCAGGTCGCGCAGAGCGGCAAGGTAGGGCGCGAGCTGCGCCTCGAGCCTGCGGTCCCGCTCGATGTCGCCGCGCAGCCGTGCCACGCGCCGGCCAGCCGCCTTCAGGTATTTCGGCAGCTGCCGCAGCCACGGCTCCGGTGTCCGGCGCATCCAGCCGTCCGGGAGCAGCGCCTCGACCTGCAGGCGGACTGACTCGCGCTGCGCCGTAAACGCCGGGGCGCTCGCGAGGGCGAGCGAAGTCCGGACCTCCCTGAGTGCCTGCAGCACGGCTTTCGCTACCCCGGCGACGGCTGAACCGCAATCCGCCACACGGGCCCGCGCCGACTCGATGCACGCGTCGAACTGCGCGGCGTCGCACGGCAACGGTCCGCCGGCGCCGAACATTGCCTCCGCGACGGCGCGGTCGGCAATGTCCTCGAACAGGTCCCGGCCCATGCCACCCGACGCCGCGAGCAGCGCCAGTTCGCGGTCCGCCGCGCACGCACGGCGCACGAGATCATGCTGCTGAGGCATCGCCAGGATGCCGAGGCGGATGATGCCGTCCCGGGTCCTCGACCGGGCGAGCGCGCGGGATGGATAGAGGCGTAACCGCACGGCCTCACCTGCATCGTCGATCGCGGGATACATCGTGAGCATCACGCCCGCACTGCGCACCCTGGTCCCGTCGGGAATGGCGCCGAAATCCCAGCGGCGCACACCATCGCGTTCCCAGGCACCGCGCGACTCCACGGGCGCCGGGCCCGGATCCGCCGACCTCGAGGCGCGCTGCAGCGCTACCAGATCGCGGCCGCGGCGCAGCTCCCGCCCGGTCGCGTCCAGGACCCGCACATTGAAATTGAGCCAGGGCGCAAGCGATACCGCCGTGAGTTCGCGTGCCGACACCGACACGCCGGCCGCCTCGGTGACGAACCGCGCGAGCGCCTCGTGCAGCGACCCCGCGGACGTCCCCCGGATGGACTCGAGGAACCGGTCCGCGCAGTCGGGGATCGGCACGAGTTCGCGCCGCAGGTCCTTGGGGAGCCCGCGGAGCAGCGCGATGACCTTGTCGCGCAGCATGCCCGGCACCAGCCATTCGAGTCGCGACCTCGAAACGAATGGCAGCAGCGGGAGCGGGACGTCGATCGTGACGCCGTCGCCCGGGTCGGTCGGGTCGAAC
>JAGOXN010000351.1 GCA_018059685.1 Steroidobacteraceae bacterium
GCGCCCGGTAGATGTTCGCCACCCAGGCTGCCGAGTTGTACAGCGGCAGGCAGTTGTAAACCACGTCACCGGGCCGCGTGGAGTAGAGCCTGTCGGTGTTCACGGCCGCACGGATCCACACGTTGTGACTCTGGATCACGCCCTTCGGCCTGCCCGTGGTACCCGAGGTCCAGAGTACGGCCGCCGCATCACCATGGTCCACGTGCCTCGTCCCGGGCTCGGCATGCGAACCGGCTGCCAGTTCCGCCAGTGAAACGACGCCGCGGCCGACGAACCCCTCGCGGGCCGCCTCCACCGGGCCGCGCAGCAGCAGCCGGCCATAGCGAAGCTCGTGCTCGACCGGGCGGAGCTTCTCGAGCATGTCCGCGTCCGTTGCCAGCACGGCGCCCTTGCTCGCATTGATCGTCTCGACGAGCCACTCGCCACGGTAATCAGTATTGACCGGTACCCACAGCGCGCCGAGCTTGTTCGCTGCGAGCGTGAGCAGCACGTAGTCCACGCAGCTGTGCATGTACAGCAGGAGCTGGCCGCCGGCCTGCAGCCCCAACCGATGCAGGCCGTGCGCATAGGCGTTGACGATCGCATTGGCGCGACCGTAGCTGTAACACTGGTCGTCGCTCAGCAGGAACGGAAGATCGCCGATTGCCTCGGCGTGCAGACGCAGGAGCCTGAAAGGGATCCGGTTGCGCTCGTCCTGAAGGTCGACGATGTGCATCGTGCCGCGCCGCTCAGGCGAGCCGCATGACGTGAGTCGCGAAGTCAATGAGCACGAGGACCATGGCGGCGGCCGCAAGCGCCTCGAATACGATGCGGCTCAGGGCCCACCGGTCGCCTGCCTGCTCCTCCAGCCTGAAAACCATCGGAAAGCTCGGCAGGAAGAATGCGGCGTAGAAGATCGAGCCGTACGTCAGCATCCAGTCGAGATCCTTGTACCAGAAGTACGGCTTGTTGGCGTCCGTCGCGACCAGGCGTGTCTCGAGGAACGCCATGAGGTAGGCAACCGCCACCACTGTCACGACCGTCAGCACTGGCTTGAGCGTCCCGACATCGATGGTGCGGACGCGTCGCATCATCAGCACCGCAATCGTGTGATACACGACGAAGAAAGCCGGCGCGTTGAAATACATCCCGATCGGTACGACCTGCTCGCCGCTGCCGACGAGCGCCGAATCCAGGGACAAGGAGACCTGCGGGAAGTAGTACACCATGCCGAGCACGTCGAAGAAGTACTCGCAGCCGAAGTAGGTGACGAAGAAGTTGTAGACGAACATCCACAACACCATCTTGACCGCGTAGTTGTCCCACCACGCGCGACCGGTGACCGCCGGCCTCAGGACGGCCGGAATCGCGATCAGCGGCAGCAGCAGCGCGAGATTCTGCGTGATGTGCCAGAACGTGCCCACGTTCATCCAGCCCATCAGCTGCTTCGAGTAGTTCAGGGCGAAGAAATACGGCAGGTAGGCGAGGAAGAACTTCTCGCCCCAGGCCTTGTCGGGATTGGACGAGAACCAGTGACCGTGCCGGCGGTCCCCGACCTGAGTCGTGATGACGCTCGCTTCGGAAACGTTCTGCTCGAAAGCGGTCTGGGTCATGTCTTCCCCGTCCACTGCTCGCGATAGCGACCGACCTGCCGTGCGCCTGCGTCGCTGCGGCACCTCGTCTCGAATCTATTTGATGGTATTACCCTGCTCGTCGTCTGATCGGACGATGACTGCGGGCACGCCCGCGCGCGGCGATACGACCGTGAACGGGCACGGATCCCGCGATCAGCACGCCAGCCAGCCGCCATCGGCCGCGACCTCGGCGCCGTTCAGGTACCGTGCCTCGTCGCTCGCGAGAAACAGCGCCAGCCGTGCAATGTCGAGCGGTTCGAGAATCCGCGGCATGGTGGCGTGGAAGCTACGGACCCGTTCGGTTCCGTCGGGATCCCACTTCTGCGCGTCCATGCCAGCCACGATCGCCGTACTGACGCCGCCGGGAAGAATCGCGTTGCAGCGGATGCCCTGCCGTGCATACATCCAGGCCGTACTGCGCGTGAGGCCGAGCAGGCCGTGCTTTGCCGACGTATAGGCCGCACCGGCCACTGCGCCGCTCGCGCCCGCTGCCGAGACCACGTTGACGATGGCGCCGCCGCCGGAGGACAGCATGTGCTGCACGGCCCGCCGGCTCGTGAACATCGGTCCCGTGAGGTTGATTCCGAGCAGTCGCTCCCAAATGTCGTCGGGCACCGAGCCAACGCCGTGGTTGTAGTCCATCGCACCTGCGTTGTTCACGAGCACGTCGATGCGTCCGAAATCGCCAACGGCCCGGTCGACCATGGCTTCGGCATCGGCCCGCAGCGCCACGTTGCCGTGCACGCCGACGATCCGGCCACCCGTGGCGCGGAGGGAGCCGACCACTTCTTCGAGTGTGGCGGCATTCCAGTCGCTCGCGACCACGGCAGCGCCCTCGGACACGAATGACTCCGCCGTTGCCCGTCCGATGCCGGAGCCTGCACCGGTAATGACGGCGACCTTGTCGTTCAGACGCATGTACTTGTGCTCCAGGAGTGCTGCCAGCGGAGGCCGTGGCGCAGGATTGTCGAAAGGGCCGCGCGGCGACAACATCGTCCGATGGGACTATCGACGACCTTGCTGTCGAGGTGGGCGGCGGATCCCTGGTTCAGCCTGAGGCGGACCCCTTCGCCCGCTCGGCGTCCCGCAGCACCCGTCGCAGGAGCTTGCCCGTCACGGTCTTTGGCAGGTCGACAGGGAATTCGACGGCGCGCGGGTACTTGTACGGCGCGGTCGCCTTCTTCACGTGCTCCTGCAATTCGAGCTTCAGCGCCTCGGAGGGCGGGAAGCCCGTTCGCAGCACCACGAACGCCTTGACGATCTCACCGCGCTCGCTGTCGGGACTCCCGATCACCGCGCACTCGAGCACCGCAGGATGCTCCTGAAGGGCGTTCTCCACCTCGATCGGTCCGATGCGATAGCCGGCCGAGCTGATGATGTCGTCGACCCGTCCTTCGTAGAAGACGAAACCATCCTCGTCCATGTGCGCGAGATCGCCGGTGAGGAAGTAGTCCACGCCCTCATTCGACGAGCATGCGCTCGCCGTGCGTTCGGGCTCCTCCCAGTAGCCGATCATGAGTTGCGGGTTCGGTAGCTCGAGGGCCAGCTGGCCGCAGTCTCCCGGCGGCACGGGCCGACCTTCCGGATCGAGGACGGCCAGCCGGCATCCCGGCAGTGCACGCCCCATGGAACCCTCTTTCGCCGGCTGGCCCGGGCAGTTGGCCACAGTCATCAGCGTCTCGGTCTGACCGTAGGCCTCGAGCAGAGGAATACCGGTCAGTTCCTGCCAGCGACGGGT
>JAGOXN010000352.1 GCA_018059685.1 Steroidobacteraceae bacterium
AGGCGAACTCCGAGCTCGCCAAGCTCAAGCTCATGTCGCCGATGTCGGCGGAAGCGACGGTCGTCCGCAACTACATCGACTGGCTGGTGAAGGCGCCGTGGCGCAAGCGCACCAAGGTCAAGCACGATCTCGCCGGCGCGGAGAAAGTCCTGAACGAGGACCACTACGGGCTCGACAAGGTCAAGGAGCGCATCGTCGAGTACCTCGCCGTGCAGCAGCGCGTCCAGACGCTGAAGGGACCCATCCTCTGCCTCGTGGGCCCGCCGGGCGTGGGCAAGACCTCGCTCGGGCAGAGCATCGCGCGCGCGACCAACCGCAAGTTCGTGCGGATGTCGCTCGGCGGGGTACGCGACGAGGCCGAGATCCGCGGCCACCGGCGCACCTACATCGGCTCGATGCCCGGCAAGATCCTGCAGAACATGGTGCGCACGGGCGTGCGCAATCCGCTGTTCCTGCTCGACGAGGTCGACAAGATGTCGATGGACTTCCGCGGCGACCCGTCGTCGGCGCTGCTCGAGGTGCTCGACCCGGAGCAGAATTCGTCCTTCAACGACCATTACCTCGAGGTCGATTTCGACCTCTCGGAGGTGATGTTCGTGTGCACTGCCAACGGCCTCAACATCCCGCCGCCGCTGCTCGACCGCATGGAGGTGATCCGCCTCCCGGGCTACACCGAGGACGAGAAGTCCAACATCGCCCGTCGCTACCTGCTGCCGAAGCAGGTGAAGCAGAACGGCCTCGAGGCGGGCGAACTCAAGGTCTCCGACGCCGCGGTCCTCGAGATCATCCGGCACTACACGCGCGAAGCCGGCGTGCGCAACCTCGAGCGTGAGCTCTCGAAGATCTGCCGCAAGTCGGTGAAGGAACTGCTGCTCGCGAAGGAACGCCGGGTGGTGAGCGTCACGCCGAAGAACCTGGCGAAGTACCTCGGGGTGAAACGTTTCCGCTACGGTCGCGCCGAGGAGAACGACCAGGTCGGGCAGGTCACGGGCCTCGCGTGGACCGAGGTCGGCGGGGAACTGCTGACGATCGAGGCGGCGGTGATGCCCGGCAAGGGCAAGCTCACGCACACCGGACAACTCGGCGAGGTGATGCAGGAATCGATCCAGGCCGCGATGACCGTCGTGCGCAGCCGGGCCAGCGTGCTCGGACTCGAGCCCGAGTTCTACCAGAAGGCCGACGTGCACATCCACGTGCCGGAGGGCGCCACACCCAAGGACGGCCCGAGCGCCGGCATCGGCATGTGCACGGCCCTCGTCTCCGCGCTCACCCGGATCGCGGTGCGCGGCGACGTCGCCATGACGGGCGAAATCACGCTGCGCGGCGAGGTGCTGCCGATCGGCGGTCTCAAGGAGAAGCTGCTCGCGGCGCACCGCGGCGGCATCCGCACGGTGCTGATCCCCGACGAGAACGTGAAGGATCTCGCGGAGATCCCCGATAACATCAAGGGCAACCTCGACATCAAGCCGGTCAAGTGGATCGACGAGGTGCTCGCGGTGGCCCTGCGCAACCTGCCGCAGCCGGCGGCCGTGTCCGCCGAGGCCGTGGTCGACGTACAGGAAGCGAAGCCTGCCAAGCGTCCGGCGCGCCGGCCGGCCAAGCCCGTCCACGCGCATTGACGCGCCGGCCCGTCCCCAACTGGAGGTGAGCAGATGAACAAGAACGAACTGGTCGAAGTGGTCAGCGAGCGCACGGGTCTCGCCCGGTCGGACGCGGCGCGCGCGGTCGAGGCGGTGCTCGGCACGATCACCGAGACGCTGCGCAAGGGCGACCAGGTGGCGCTCTCGGGATTTGGTACCTTCGTTGCCAAGACGCGCGCGGCCCGCACGGGTCGCAACCCGCGCACAGGCGAGCCCGTGGCCATCCCGGCCAGTCGTGCGCCCGCCTTCAAGGCTGGCAAGGGTCTGAAGGATGCCCTAAACTAGCCCGCTTCCCAGGGGCGCGGGTGCTTAGCTCAGCTGGGAGAGCGTCGCCCTTACAAGGCGAAGGTCGGGGGTTCGATCCCCTCAGCACCCACCAGTCGCGCACGGAGTGGTAGTTCAGTTGGTTAGAATACCGGCCTGTCACGCCGGGGGTCGCGGGTTCGAGTCCCGTCCACTCCGCCATCTCTAGAGATTCACGAAGGCCCGCGATCGCGGGCTTTCTCGCATCGTAAGGGCCCGGTTTTCCATGCTGCAGCGGATTCGCGACAAGGTATCAGGCTGGTTCGCCGGGCTCTTCCTCGGCGCGATCGCGATCGTCTTCATCTTCTGGGGAATCCAGTTCGAATCGACGGTCACCTCCGGGGCCGCGACGGTGAACGGCGAGGAGATCCCGGCGGAGGCGGTGCGACGCGCGTGGCAGGACCGGCAGAGCGAGCTGCAGCAGCTCACGCGCAACGAGCTGCCCGAGGAACTCGTGAAGCGCGAGCAGCAGCGCCTGCTCGAGGAATTCATCCAGCGCGAACTGCTGGTGCAGCGCGCGCACGAACTCGGCTACCGGGTGAGCGACCGCAGGATGGTCGATGCGCTCGCGCAGATCGAGGCGTTGCAGGTCGACGGCAAATTCTCGCCCGACCGCTACAAGGGGCTGTTGCGCGCGCAGGGGCGCTCGGAAGTCGAGTTCGAGCGCGAGTTCCGCCGCGACCTCGAGATCGCCCAGCTCCGCAATTCGATCGGCGTGTCGTCGTTCGTGACGCCCGGCGAGCTGCGCCGCCGCGTCGAACTCGAGGGCGAATCGCGCGACATCGACTACGTGACGATCCCGTCGGCGAAGTATGCGGCCGGCGTGCAGGTGACCCCGCAGCAGGTCGCGGACTGGTTCGGGAAGCACGAGGCCGAGTACCGGACGCCGGAGACCGTGGCGCTGCAGTACCTGCGGCTCGACCTCGCCGATGTCGCGGCATCGGTGACGGTGACCGACGAGGCGCTGCGCAGGTTCTACGACCAGGTGGCGGCGGAGCGCTACGTCGACACGGAACGACGCCGGGCGAGCCACATCCTGATCGAGGCCGGCGCGGACGACGCCGCGGCGCGGGCGAAGGCTGACGACGTGTTGGCGCGTGCGAAGACCGGCGAGGATTTCGCGAAACTCGCCACCGAGTTCTCGGACGATCCGGGGTCGAAGGCTCAGGGCGGCGATCTCGGCTGGGCAACGCGGGAGTCGTTCGTCCAGCCCTTTGCCGAGGCGCTGTTCACGATGCAGAAGGGCGAGATCCGCGGGCCGGTCAAGACGCAATTTGGCTATCACATCATCCGCCTCGACGACGTGTCGCCGGCCCATCAGCGCTCGTTCGACGAGGTGCGTGCCGAACTCGAGGCGGATTACCGCAGCGAACAGGCCCGGTCGTTGTTCTACGAGAAGTCGCAGCAG
>JAGOXN010000065.1 GCA_018059685.1 Steroidobacteraceae bacterium
GGCGCGCCTGCCCGCCGAGCACTCCGCGTGCGCATGAGCACGGGGGCTGCGACCGGCGCGTCTCGCCTCGCCTCGGCCCGACGGGTCGTCGTCAAGGTCGGTTCTGCGCTGCTCGTCGAGCGCTCCAGCGGCCGGGTGAACCGGACCTGGCTCGAATCGCTGGCCGACGACGTGCATGCCCTGCGCGCGCGGGGGCAGGAGGTCGTGCTGGTATCGTCCGGTGCGATTGCCCTCGGCAGGCGCGAGCTCGGACTGCCGGCCGGACGGGTCAGGCTCGAGGAGAGCCAGGCGGCAGCCGCCGTCGGCCAGATCCGCCTCGCGCACGCCTGGAAGGAAGTGCTCGAGCAGCGCGGCTTCAAGGTCGCCCAGGTGCTCCTCACGCTCGGTGACACGGAGCAGCGCCGCCGCTACCTCAACGCGCGCAACACCCTCACGACCCTGCTGCGACTCGGTGCCATCCCGGTGATCAACGAGAACGATACGGTCGCCACGGCCGAGATCCGCTACGGCGACAACGACCGCCTCGCCGCCCGCGTGGCCCAGATGGTGAGCGCCGACAGCCTGGTGCTCCTCTCCGACGTCGACGGGCTCTATTCGGGCGATCCGGCGCGCGACCCGGGGGCGCGCTTCATCCCGGAGGTGCCGCGCATCACGCCCGAGATCGAGGCCATGGCGGGCGGCTCGGCCTCGGACGTCGGTTCAGGGGGCATGGTCACCAAGGTCATGGCGGCGAAGATCGCCGTCGCCGCGGGCTGCAGTCTCTGCATCGCGGCGGGGCGCGAGGCCCATCCCCTGCGGCGCATCGAGTCCGGCGAGCGCTGCACGTGGTTCCTCGCGGACGGCTCGCCGGTTGCCGCGCGCAAGCAGTGGATCGCGGGTGCGCTGAGCCCGGGCGGTGAGCTGCACGTCGACGCTGGCGCCGCGAAGGCCCTGCGCGATGGCAGGAGCCTGCTCCCGGCCGGCGTCGTGCGGGTGAGCGGGCGGTTCGACCGCGGCGACGCCGTCGTGGTGCGTGACGGGGGCGGACTCGAAATCGCGCGCGGACTCACCGCCTATTCGAGTGCGGACGCGGAGCGCATCTGCGGGCGGCGCAGCGTGGAACTCGAGGGCCTGCTCGGCTACCGCGGGCGCGACGAGATGATTCACCGCGACGACCTGGTGCTGTCGTGACGGTCGGCGACGTCGCGCGAATCATGGACCCGATCGGGAGCGCGGCGCTCGAGGCCTCGCAGGTGCTCGCGCTCGCGTCCACCGCCGTCAGGAACGCGGCCCTCGGCGCCGTGGCGCGCGCATTGCGCGCACGTTGCGGCGACATCCTCGCCGCGAATGCCACCGACATGAAAGCCGCGCAGGCGGCGCGCTCGGGCCCGGCGATGCTCGACCGGCTGCGCCTCGACACGGCGCGTATCGAGGCAATGGCGGCCGGTGCCGAGGCAATCGCCGCGTTGCCGGACCCGATCGGCGCCGTGATCGCGGAGTGGACGCGCCCGAACGGCTTGCGCATCCAGCGCGTCCGGGTGCCACTCGGGGTGATCGGCATCATCTACGAGAGTCGCCCGAATGTGACCTGCGACGCGGGCGCGTTGTGCCTCAAGTCAGGCAATGCCGCGATCCTGCGCGGCGGAAGCGAGAGTCATCACTCGAGCCAGGCGATACACGCCTGCCTGGTCGAGGGCCTGCGTGCAGCCGGCCTTCCCGATGCCTGCATCCAGCTCGTCCCGACCACCGATCGCGCGGCAGTCGGCTACATGCTCGGTGCCATGACCGAATGCATCGACGTGATCGTGCCGCGCGGCGGCAAGAGCCTGATCTCGCGCGTGCAGCAGGAGGCGCGGGTGCCCGTCATCGGGCACCTCGAGGGCAACTGCCATGTCTACGTCGACCGGGCCGCGGATCCCGGCATGGCGCGCGCCATCGTCAGGAACGCCAAGCTCAGGCGTACGGGCATCTGCGGTGCGGCGGAGACGCTGCTCGTCGACGAGGGTTGCGCCGCGACGCATCTTGCGCCGATCGTGCGCGACCTGCTCGATGCCGGCTGCGAGGTCCGTGGCGACGAGCGCGTGCGGGCCGTCGACCCGCGCGTGCGGGCGGCAACCGAGGACGACTGGTACACCGAGTATCTCGATGCCGTGATCGCCGCGCGGGTCGTGCGCGGCGTGGACGATGCGATCGCGCACATCGCCCGTTACGGGTCGGCGCACACGGAATCCATCGTCACCGAGGATCCGCTCGCCGCCGAGCGCTTTCTCGCCCGGGTCGACAGCGCGATCGTGCTGCACAACGCGTCCACGCAGTTCGCGGACGGCGGCGAGTTCGGCATGGGCGCCGAGATCGGCATCTCGACCGACCGCTTCCATGCGCGCGGTCCGGTCGGAGTCGAGCAGCTGACGAGCTACAAGTACGTCGTGCGGGGATCGGGCCAGCTCAGGCCTTGAGGGCCGCGTCGGCGTGTTCGTGCGCCGACTCGTCGACGCCTGCTCGCGCGGCCGTGGCGCAGTGCTCGCAGTTCACCCAGCCCGAGTCGCCGTCGATGTAGTGCTCTTTCTTCCAGATCGGGACGCGGTGCTTGACCTCGTCGATGATGTAACGGCAGGCCGCAAAAGCCTCGCCGCGGTGGGCCGCGCTCACGCCGACCCAGACCGCGAGGTCGCCGACGGCGAGTGAGCCGAGCCGGTGCACGCAGGCCGCCGCGTGCACGCCGAAGCGGCGCACGGCCTCGGCGACGATGCGCTCGCCTTCACGGCGGCCGAGGCTCTCGTAGGCTTCGTACTCGAGCCGCTCGACGCGCCGGCCTTCGTTGTGGTTGCGGACCCAGCCCTCGAAGGTGACGTAGCCGCCGCAGCCGGCATCGCCCATCGCCGCACGGTAGCGTTCGGGCTCGAGCGCGGCGGCACTGAAGGCAAATGGCTGCATCATCCGCCCGCCACGGGGGGGATGAACACGACCTGGTCACCCTCCCCGAGGGGGTGCGACCAGTCGGTGAATTCCTCATTGATCGCGACCCGCAGCGTCGAGCGCGGCAGGCGGAGACCGTGGCGGTCGCGCAATTCGTCGTAGAGCTGCGCGGCGGTCGCGGCCCCGGTGACTACCGTCTCGCGGCTGCATCCGGCCTGCTCGCGCAGTACCGCGAAGTACTGGACGTGCACGTTCCTCATGCGCCTGCCTCCGTGGTGCCGCTGCCGAGCTGGCGCTCCACGGCGACCAGTTCCTCCGGCGTGTTGACGTTATCGAGTGCGCCCGGATCCGGCTGCTCGAGCAGCGGCACGCCGGTGCCGATGACGAACTTGCGCGGGCAGAGGCGGCCCTGCGCGATGGAGGCGAGGATTTCCATGCGCGTCGCGGGTTCGTAGATGGTACAGAGTGGTTCCGGCAACCCGTCATGGGAGCTGCGGAATGCAGTCACCGGGTGGTGACCGCGCTGCCGGACCAGCAGTTCGAGGAGCCCGTCGTCGAGGAAAGGCAGGTCGCAGGCCACCACCAGCCAGGCGGCCTCGGGGTGCGCGGCCTGGGCCGCGGCGATGCCCGCGATCGGGCCGAGACCGTCGTGGCCATCGATGACCTGAGGCAGGCCTGCGCGGGCCGGGTCGCCGCGCTGGTCGGCACGCACCGACACGAACGCACGCTCGCAGTGACGGGCGAGCAGCGCATGGGCCCAGCGCACCTGGGGCTGCCCGTGGTAGGTGAGGGCGGCCTTGTCGCGGCCCATGCGGCGGCTCGCGCCGCCCGCGAGCACCAACCCGTACAGAGGTGCGAGCCCCGTCATGACTGTGCTCACGGCTGCGCGTAATCCTGCTTGCCGCCGCGCTTCTCGACGAGGCGGATGCCGGCGATCGTGATTTCGTGCGAGAGCGCCTTGCACATGTCGTAGATCGTCAGCGCCGCGACTGTCGCGCCCGTGAGCGCCTCCATTTCGACGCCGGTCCTGTGGTGCACGGCGACGCTGCAGCGCACTCGTGCCTCGTCCTGCCCGTCCATGTCGATCTCGACCCGGCAGTTCTCGACGCCCAGCGGATGACAGAACGGGATCAGCTCGTGCGTGCGCTTCGCCGCCATGACGCCGGCGACGATGGCGGTGTGGAAGACGGGCCCCTTCGCGGTCGCGTAGCCGGACTGCTGCAACGAGCGCGCGACGTCGGGCGGGAAGCGGACGCGCGCTTCTGCCACCGCGGTGCGCTTCGTGACCACCTTGCCGCTCACGTCCACCATCGTGGGCTCACCGCGCTCGTCGACGTGACTCAGCATCGTCCTCAACCACCGATGTAGTGCATCTCGATCTTCGCGAGCGGCTCCTCGCGACGCCGGAGTTCCTCCCGCTGTTCGCTGTAGCGG
The DNA here is from genome assembly GCA_018059685.1 of Steroidobacteraceae bacterium. Classification (GTDB taxonomy): domain Bacteria; phylum Pseudomonadota; class Gammaproteobacteria; order Steroidobacterales; family Steroidobacteraceae; genus RPQJ01. The sequence continues at coordinate 4,330 of JAGOXN010000065.1, forward strand.
TCCGCCCGCTGCGACCACGCGGCCCGGACGAGCGCCACCAGGTCATCGTCGCTCGCACCCGCCCTCACCGGTCCACGCAGGTCGGCGCCGCGCGTCGCGAACAGGCAGGTGTAGAGCAGACCTTCGGACGAGAGCCGCACCCGGCTGCATGCGCCACAGAAGGGCGCGCTCACGGAGGAGATGAAGCCTATCTCGCCGGCGCCGTCGTCGTAGACGTAGCGTTCCGCGACTTCGCCGCGGTAATGGCCCGGCACCGCGCTCAATGGCCAGCGCTCGCGGATGCGCGCGAGCAGTTCGGCGGACGGTACCACCTCGCCGGGCCGCCAGGCATTGCGATTGCCCACGTCCATGTATTCGATCAGGCGCACGATGACCGGCGTGCCGCGAAAGCGTTCCAGCAGCGGAAGGACGGTGTGGTCGTTGACCCCGCGCTGCACGACCGCGTTCAGCTTCACGGGCGAGAGTCCGGCCTCGAGTGCCGCGTCGATGCCTTCGAGCACCTGCTCGAGGCCGCCGAAACCACCGCTCATGCGCGCGAACACCTCGGGGTCCAGCGAATCGAGGCTGACCGTGACGCGCTGCAGGCCATTGGCCTTGAGTTCCGCGGCGTGCTGGGCGAGCAGCACGCCATTGGTCGTGAGCGCGAGATCCGCCACCTCCTCGATGCCCGACAGCTCGCCCACGAGGTCGGCGAGGCCCGTCCGCAGCAGCGGCTCGCCCCCCGTCAGGCGCAGCTTGTGCACGCCGAGGCGCACGGCGGCCCGGGCGATGCGCGTGATCTCCTCGAAGGAGAGCCGTTCCGTCGCCTTGAGGAAGCGGTAACGGTCGTGGAAGGCGTCCCTCGGCATGCAGTACGGGCAGCGGAAGTTGCAGCGGTCCATGACCGAGATGCGGAGGTCGCGCATCGGGCGGCCGAAGGTGTCTTCCGTCCGGCCTCGGGTGGCCAGCGGCAGGACCACTCGCGTGCGAGCACCTGGTTGCGGCATCGTCTTCCTCACCAGCGATAGAGCGGTGCCATCAGGCCCGCCGGGTGTTCCGCCGGCCCCGGCGGGAGCTCGATGAAGCCGTCCGTGCCGAGCAGCGATATGAAGTCACCCGATCCGTGCGTCGGCTTCGGCACGGCCACCACACCGGGCGTGGGACGGGCGTCGAGTGTCACGGGCACGAACGTCCACAGCGCCGGCTTGACCCGGAAGTTCGCTCCGAGCGGCACCGTTTCGACGCACACTTTGCTCGCTCCGATCGACCTCATCAAGCCCGGGACGACGTAGCGCACCAGGCACACCAGGGCCGACACCGGATTGCCCGGCAGGCCATAGACGGCCTGTCCGCCGGACGCGACGCCGAACCACATCGGCTTGCCGGGACGCTGGGCGACGTGGTGGAAGATCTCCGCGACCCCGAGGTCGCGCAAGGCGCCGGGTACATGGTCGAAACGTCCCATCGAGACGCCCCCGCTGAGCACGAGAACGTCGTGCGTCGCAAGGTGTGCCGCGAGGCGCTCGCGCAGGAGTGCCGGATCGTCCGGCAGGTGATCCTGCGCGAGGCGCGTGAAACCGCGCAGCGCAAGCGCCCCGCACATCGCATGCGAGTTCGAGCGGCGAACCTGCCAGCTCTCGATTGGCTCGCCGGGCTCGATGAGTTCGTCGCCCGTCGTCACGACCACGATGCGGGGCTCGGCGCGGACCTCGGCCCGCGGCAGTCCGGCCGACGCGAGCACTGCGAGCTCGGGCGCGCCGAGGCGCGTGCCGACCGGGAGGAGCAGGTCGCCAGCGCGACAGTCGAGCCCGCGCGTGTGCACGTTCGTGCCGGGCTCGATCGCGAGGCCGTCGTCGACTTCGGCCCAGCCGTCCGCCGTGCGCACGCGCTCGACCGGAACGACGCAATCGCAGCCGCCCGGCAGCACCGCGCCGGTCATGACTTCGAGGCAGGCTTCCGGTCCGGGCAGGGCCAGCGGCGGGTGTCCCGCGGCCTGGATGCCGGCGACCCGGAAGCGCCGCCTCCCACCGCGCCATGCATCCGACGCGAAGGCGATGCCGTCCATGGTCACGCGGTCGAACGGCGGCTGGTCCCGCTCCGCCCGCACGGACTGCGCGAGCACCGCACCCGCGAGTGAGGCGAGCGGGCGCGATTCGACGGGCAGCGGCCGGACGTGTTCGCGGATCCGCGCCTCGGCCTCGGCGGGGGTCGGCAGGGCCTCCATTGCAGTCATGCGGCTCGCACCCGCCCGGCGGCCGGGTCGTGCCGCCGCCGGCGGATCGGCTTACTTCTTGTCCTTGGCCTGGAAGGCCTTCATCTCGTCGCTCCAGCGGTTCGCGACCGCCGTGAGTTCATCGAGGGCGGCGTTGTGCTTCTTGGCATGCACCGCCTCGATCGCAACTTTCTTCTGCTCCAGTTCCGGGTCGGCCGGGTCCAGCGCGGCGACTGACTCCTTCTTCTCTGCCTCGAGGCAGGGCAGGTAGACCTCCTGCACGGTCTTCGAGTACTCCTTGATCGGAGCCTGTGCGGCGATCATTTCGTCCTTGGTCGCCTGCGCGCCGTTCGGGAACGATTGCGGCGCCTGCGGATAGACACAGGCCGCCTCGGCGGCGACGCCGCAGGCACACATCAGCGGGACGAGGGCGAGACGGGCAATTGGCTTCATGGTGGGTCCTCTGCGGGCTTGCTGCAGCCGGGGCGGCCGGCCTGGAACTGGGACCGGGGACTATACCAGAGGGTTCCCGCGCCCCTCATCCAGCCGCGGGGCTATGCTATTGAACGAGGACGAGGACAGGACAGGACAGGCGGGAGGAGAGCCCGATGTCGGCGACCGACGCGCCGGTAAGCTATGGCGCGAGCACGCACGGCCTGCGCGGCGACTACCGCGCCATGCGGCCCGACTACACGGTCGAGCAGGACTATGGCGCGTACCGCGAGGCGGAGCAGGACCGCTGGCGCCGCCTCTATGCGCGGCAGATGAATCTCGTGCCGGGCCGGGCCTGCCGGGAGTTCCTGCACGTCGTCGAGACGCTGCGATACGACGCGGGCATTCCACGCTTCGATGAGGTCAACGAGCGCCTCGGCGCGGCCACCCGCTGGCAGGTCGTCGCCGTGCCGGGCCTGCTGCCGGAGCAGGTGTTCTTCTCCCACCTCGCCGGGCGGCGCTTCCCGGTGACCGTGTGGCTGCGCCAGGAATCCGAGTTCGACTACATCGTCGAACCGGACGTCTTCCACGACTTCTTCGGCCACGTACCCCTGCTGTTCGACCCGGTGTTCGCGGACTACATGGAGGCCTACGGCAAGGGCGGGCAGAAGGCCGACGGCCTGCACGCGCTCGAGTACCTGGCGCGGCTCTACTGGTATACCGTCGAGTTCGGACTCATCGGCACGCCCGAGGGTCTGCGGATCTACGGCGCCGGGATTCTCTCCTCGCCGAGCGAGATCGACTACGCACTCGCGAGTCCCGCACCGCACCGGGTCGGGTTCGACCTGCGACGGGTGCTGCGCACCCGGTACAGGATCGATAGCTTCCAGGAGACCTACTTCGTGATCGACGATTTCTCGCAGCTCTTCCGCGAGACGGCACCGGATTTCACGCCCCTCTACGAGGAGACGGCCGCGGCGCCGCAGCTCGCGGCGAACGCGATCCTGCCAACGGACCGGGTATTCGGCTGACGAACCTGGCCCGCTGGCGGCGCCGGCCGGGGTTGGTGTCCAATGGCGACCCTGGGGCTCGGGGCCCCGGCGCAGGAGCGCAAGCACGATGAGCAGTCCGAAGCCCCTCGCCAGCGAAGCGGGCCAGAAAGTCTTTTCCCTCGGTCATCACATCGCGGGCCGCACCGTGGCCGGCACCTCCGGCCGCCGGGGTCCCGTCTACAACCCCGCGACCGGGGCGCTCCGCGGTCAAGTGGCGTTCGCCTCGGCGGACGAGACCCGCGCCGCGACCGCCGCCGCCGAGGCCGCGCTTCCCGCGTGGGCTGCGACTGCTCCGCTGCAGCGGGCCCGCGTCATGTTCAGGTTCAAGGCGCTGCTCGAGGCGCACGCCGACGAACTCGCGCTGCTGCTCACCTCCGAGCACGGCAAAGTCCTCTCGGATGCGCGCGGGGAGATCACCCGCGGCATGGAGGTGGTCGAGTTCGCCTGCGGGATCCCGCAGCTCCTGAAGAGCGAGTTCACGGAGAACGTCGGCAGCGGCATCGACAGCTGGTCGATCCGCCAGCCCGTCGGCGTGTGCGCGGGCATCACGCCATTCAACTTCCCGGCGATGGTGCCGATGTGGATGTTCCCGGTGGCGATCGCCTGCGGCAACACGTTCGTGCTGAAGCCGTCGGAGAAGGACCCGAGCGTGCCGATGCGCGCGGCCGAGCTCCTGAAGCAGGCCGGCCTGCCCGACGGCGTGTTCAACGTCGTCAACGGCGATCGCGAAGCCGTGGACACGCTGCTCACCGATCCGCGCGTCGCCGCCGTGAGCTTCGTGGGTTCCACGCCCGTCGCCGAGTACATCTACCGGACCGCCTCCGCGCACGGCAAGCGCGTGCAGGCGCTCGGCGGCGCCAAGAACCACATGGTCGTCATGCCCGATGCCGACCCGCGCAATGCCGCGAGCGCGCTCGTCGGCGCGGCCTACGGTTCCGCCGGCGAGCGCTGCATGGCGATCTCGGTGGCCGTCGCGGTGGGCGAGGCCGGCGATCGGCTGGTCGAGGCCGTGAAGCAGCAACTCGCCGAGTTGAAGGTCGCTCCGGGCACCGTGGAGGGCGTCGACATGGGACCGCTCGTCACGCGCGAGCACCTCGAGCGCGTGCGCGGCTATGTCGATCTCGGCGTGCAGGAAGGCGCGAAGCTCGTCGTCGACGGGCGTGGCCTCGAGGTGGCCGGGCACGAGCAGGGCTATTACCTCGGGCCCTGTCTCTTCGACCACGTGCGTCCCGCGATGCGGATCTACCGGGAGGAAATCTTCGGGCCCGTGCTGTGCGTGCTGCGCGTTCCCGATCTCGATGCGGCGCTCGCACTCGTCAATGCGCACGAGTTTGGCAACGGTACCGCGATCTTCACCTCGAGCGGCGCGGCAGCCCGGGCGTTTTCCCAGCGCGTGCAGGCCGGCATGGTAGGCGTCAACGTGCCGATTCCCGTGCCGATGGCGTTCCATTCGTTCGGCGGGTGGAAGCGCTCGTTGTTCGGGCCGCTGCACGTCCACGGGCCCGACGGCGTGCGGTTCTACACTCGGCTCAAGACCGTGACCTCGCGGTGGCCCGACTCCACGCGTGAGGGCGCGCAGTTCGTGATGCCGACGATGAAGTAGGCGCCGGTGCGTTTCCGTCCGCGGACTTCGTGCGTGCTGTAGAATCCGTCCCCCTCCCGCGCGGCCGTAGCTCAGTTGGATAGAGCATCAGGCTTCGAACCTGAGGGTCGGGGGTTCGAATCCCTCCGGCCGCGCCATCACCAGCCAGGGTGTATTCCGGGCACATGGTTAACACTTCATTCCGGAGACATGGTTTACACCTGTTCCGGGGCGAAGGGATTGGGGCCGGGTTCGATGCGGTCCTCATCCTGATCGAAGTAGCCTAAGTCATAGTCGAGGAAGCTGACCAGCCAGATCTGGTCGTCGACCTCGCGGATGCCGACGATCTGGCCGGCGAAGACTTTGCTGAGGTTGATTTTGCGCCGGCCGAAGCAGATACGGCCGCAGCTCGTCACCCGGATCGATCGATCATGATAGGGATACACGGGCTCTGGCGGCGGCTGGTAGACGCGGGTTGAGGGTGTATACAGATCAGCCGGATAGGCGCCATTGAGCGCCTGATGCGGCCGCTCGTGGTTGTAAACCTCGACGAAGCGGTCGAAGCGCTCTTGCTGCTGCAGGAAGTTGAAGGAGGCGGGCTTGGTCGCTTCCTGCTTGAGCGTCAGATGCATGCGTTCATGACGGCCGTTCTGCTGGGGATTGCCGGGCTTGATGCGCTCAAGGCGGATGCCGAGCCTGAGCCACCAGACGCTCAGCTTGGAGAGTCCGAAGAGTGCATTGCCTGAGGCGAACGGCGCGCCGTTGTCGGTGCGGATCGCCCCGGGCAGACCGTAATCCTTGAACACCTGCTCGAAGACGGAGAAGGCGAACTCGGAGCGGACCGACTCGAGCCCCTCGCAGGCGAACAGGTAGCGCGATCGATAATCGGTGATGGTGAGCGGGTAACAATACTGCTTGTTGCCGAGCATGAACTCGCCCTTGAAGTCGGCACCCCAGAGTCCGTTGACCTCATGCGGGCTGGTGAGCTCGGTGCCACAGGCCTTGTAACGCCTGCGCTTGCGGCGTTTGACCAGGCCATGGCGATCAAGGACGGCGTGGATCGTGCTCGTGGCCGGGGCCTGGATGACCGGGAAGGCCCGGACGATCTTGTCCCGGATCTTCGGTGCACCCCAGGAAGGGTGCTGCTTCTTCAGGGCAATAATCGTGCGCTCGACCTGATAGGGGAGCTTGTTGGCGTGCCGATAGGGCCGGCGAGATCGATCCTTGAAGGCATCGAGACCGCACTCCCTGAAGCGATTGAAGAGCTTGTGGCCCGTGACTCTCGAGATGCCGAACTCGCGGCACAGCGGGGCCATCTTCTCGCCGTCGAGCAGCCGGGCTACCAGTCTGAGGCGTTCATCCATCGGTTTACACTCTTTCCAGGGCATCGGGGTGCTCCCCAAATGCCGAATGGTGTAAACCATGATTCCGGAATGCTGTGTAAGCTATCTCTCGCTAAGCTCA
>JAGOXN010000353.1 GCA_018059685.1 Steroidobacteraceae bacterium
TTTCGTGTTGGCGACGCGCTCGTCGAACCGCGCGCCTTCCGGGTCAGCCGTGCGGGTACCGCGCACGCGCTCACGACACAGCAGCTCGAGCTCCTCCTGTGCCTCGTCGAACACCACGGCGAGGCCGTGGACCGGCGACTGCTGCGCGCAAGGGCCTGGCCGGGCGCGAGGGCGACGGACGCCGAGCTGCGCGCGGCAATCGGGGCGCTGCACGAGGCGCTCGGCGACACTGCGCACGACCCGCGCTACATCGTCCCGGTCGCGCGCCGCGGCTATGCGCTGATCGCCCATTTCGAGCCCGTGACCGCGGCGGAATCCGCCGCGCCGGGGCGCGGCCGGCGTGTGCCCGGCGCCGTACCGTGGGCGAGCCGGGCCCAGTCATTGCTCGTCGAGCTGCGCAGGCGCCACGTGTTCAGGGTCGTCGGTGCCTACCTCGTCGGCATGTGGATCATCCTGCAGGTGGCGGAGACGACGCTCGAGCCATTGCGGCTGCCTCACTGGTGGATGACGGCTCTCACGATCGTTACCGTGATCGGCCTGCCGATCGTCACGGCGCTTGCGTGGTCCTACGAGATCACGCCCGGCGGCATCGTCCTCGACGAGGGCAGCGGCGGTACCGTCCGCCTGCCGAAGGCCCGGCGTGCCGTGGCACCGGCCGCCGTGGGCGGCGTGGCGCTCATGGCACTGATCACGGGATTCGCCTGGTGGCGCACGATCAACGTGACGGCCGGGACGGCGGGGGCCGCGCAGCCGGATGGTCCGCCCTCGATCGCCGTGCTGCCGCTGGTGGACCGGAGCCCGGGTGGCGGTTACGCCTTCCTCGGCGACGGCCTCAGCGAGGAACTCTCCACCCGCCTGGCGCAGTTGCCGGGGCTGCGCGTGGCCGCCCGGACTTCTGCCCAGGAGTTCAAGGACAGCAACCTCGACGTACGGCGGATCGGGGACGCGCTCGGCGTGCGCAACGTGGTCGAGGGCAGCGTATGGCGTGATGGGGACGACGTGCGCGTGACGGTGCAGCTGGTCGACGTGGCGACCGGCTATCAGCTCTGGGCAGGCAGTTACGACCGCGGCTGGCGCGGTGTGCTCGCGATCCAGGACGACATCGCACGATCCATCGCAGAGGCGCTGCAGGTCGTGCTGACACCGACGAGCGCGGAGGCCGCGGCCCCGCTTCCGGTGGCGAGGTCGACGGCGGGACAGGTGCTCGACGTGCGGGCCCTCGACCCGTACCTCGCCGGTCTCGCCCTGCTGCGACAGCCGGGTGACCGGAGCCGGGTGCGCGAAGCGGAATCGCTGTTCAGCCAGGTGATCGAGCTGTCGCCGCGGTTCGCTGAGGCGCACGCGGGCCTCTGCAGGGCACGGCTCAAGGAGTTCGAGCAGTCCCGGGATCCAGCCGCACTGGCCGCCGGCGAGCGGTCGTGTCGCCGCGCGCTCGAGCTCGACCCGATGCTCGTCGATACGGAGAAGGCCCTGGTCCAGCTGCAACTGGCCGCGGGCGAATTCGAACAGGTCGAGGAACAGCTCCGGCAGATGATTGCCCGGAATCCGCTGGACGCGGACCTGCACATCGGGCTTGGCGATGCGCTCTCCGGCATGGCGCGGGACGACCGGGCCGAACTCAGCTACCGTCGCGCCACCGAGGTCGAGCCCACGTATTGGCAGGCATACAACGCGCTGGGCCGGTTTCTCTTCCAGCGCGGCCGCAGCGCGGAAGCGGAGAGCGTGTTCCGCAAGATGGTCGCGCTGGTCCCATCGAGTGCAATGGCCTGGAGCAACCTCGGTGGTGCCGAGCAGATGCAGGGAAATTTTGACGGTGCCCTGGCCGCATACCGGAAGTCGCTCGAACTGGAGCCGTCGTCCAGCGCCTACTCGAATCTCGCGACGACCCAGTTCTACCTCGGCCGGTTCGACGAGGCAGTGCAGAATTACCAGCAGGCCCTCGCACTCGGCGAGCATGACCAGTCGCTCTGGGCGAACCTCGCGGACGCCCTGTGGCAGGTGGACGGCCGGCGCAAGGAGGCCGTGGCCGCGTATCGCAAGGCCATCGAGCTCGGCGAAGCGGAACTCGAGCGGACCGCCGATGACCCGACGCTCCTGGCCCAGCTTGGTTACTACTACGGCCGCGTCGGCGAGACGGCGACCTCGAAGGAATTCCTCGACAGGGCTGCGACGTCCGGCGCCGGCCTCGTCTACGTCCAGTACTTCCTCGCGCGAGCCGCGTACGATCGCGGCGACGTGCTGGCTGCGCTCGAGGCGGTCGGCAAGCTCGTGTCGCTCGGGTATCCTGTCGAAATGCTGCGTTCGGCGCCGGAGTTCGGCGACCTCGTGCACGATCAGCGGTACACCAAGCTGATCGTTCCGGGCGGTCCAGCGTAGTCGCAGGGCGGGAGAGCCGGTTCCGGCGCTTCGTGAGCCGGAGCCATTACCGAAATCAGGAGGTGTGCGATGCCCGGTCCTGAACCAGTGGTTGCCAAGAAGGCCGACCTGACGATCTTTCTCGCCGGCAGCCAGTTGCTGCTGCAGGATGCCACCGATGCGTCCGGTGGCGCCGTGGAGCTACGGCGAGGCAGATTCCTGGCCTGGCAGAATCGTACCGGTGTGGCGTGCAGGCTGACGTTCTTCAGGTTGCAGCCGGCCGATGACGACGCGGGGGATCGCGTGCCGTACTGGCCGTTCGACGAGACCGAGCCGCGGGACTGTGTGAAGGAAATGCCGGCGCGCAGCCAATGGAAGCCACGACTGCGTGAGAATCTCGACCCGGCCATCAACGTGAAGTACGACGTGGCCGTTCCGGGGTTGTCGTACGTTCCTGTCCTGGACCCCGTGATCATCGTCAAGCCCTGACGGCGACCGCCGGGAGTGCCGTTCGCGGCTGCGCCAAGTTGCTGACCGATCACGCGGCCCTGAGCCCCTTCGAGCGCCTGCTGACGCTCGTGACGCGCGTGCGGGCGGGGGAGGGGCGCAGTGCGTTCCTGTTCTTCGCGCACGCGTTCCTGCTGCTGTTCTCTTACCAGATCGCCAAGGCCCTGCGTGAAGCGTTCATGCTCACGAAGTATTCGGCCGAGGTGCGCGCCTATGCCGTCGCGCTGATCGCGCTGATCCTGATGGTGCTCGTGCCCGCGTACGGGGCGGTGCGCAGGCGACTCGACGGCGAGCGGCTGCTGCGCGCCGTCACAGTCTTCTTCGCGGCCAACCTGCTGGTGTTCGCGGCGGCCGCCTGGTCGGGCATGTCGATCGCATTCCCGTTCTACGTCTGGGTCAGCATCTTCGGCATCATGGTGATCGCCCAGCTCTGGGCGTTCGCCGCGGACTCGTTCAATCTGAAGAGCGGCCAGCGGTTGTTTCCGG
>JAGOXN010000354.1:0-2028 GCA_018059685.1 Steroidobacteraceae bacterium
GTGGGCGCGCGGCACGACCAGCGGCCGGCATGTGATGCTCCACTCGACCTGCGCCTACCTTTCGACCGGCGCGCTCTGCGCCGAGTCGGCGAAGCGCATCCTGAACGGGCAGGTCAAGACCGTGGGATTCCAGCCTGCCACTCGTGCATTCGGTCATCGCGAACTGATGACCGCGCTCGCCGAGGACGGCTTGCATGCCTGGCAACCCGCGATCCATTGATTGCTGACGGGGATCGGTCACCATGAACGCATATGCGCCGGCGGACGACAGGGGCCATCGCGTCACGACGCCACGCTGGGCGGTGACCGTCGATCGGTGGCTGCGCTACCTGACCGAGGAACTCGGCGGGGGACCACGCGTGGTGAAGATCGCGCAGATGGTCAACTTCCACAAGATCATCACGGCGTTCCTGATCTTCGGCATGATGTGGTGGTTCGACAACTTCACGGTCGGGGCGTGGGTCTACCTCGCGCTGCACGGCACCTACGGCTACTGCTGGCTGATCAAGGATTTCGCGTTCCGCGACATCTATTTCGACCAGCGAGTGACGTTTGGCGGTGTCGCGGCGACCTATCTCGGGCTCGTCGGGTGGTACTGGCTGCTGCCCTGGCTCTTCATCTCGCGATTCGTCGCACCTTCCGGCGGCCTGCTCGCGCTGTGCATCGCGCTGCACACGCTCGGCTGCGTGCTGATGGTGGCCGCGGACCTGCAGAAGAACCTCGTGCTGCGCCTGAAACGCGGACTCATCACGGACGGCGTCTTCACCTACACGCGCAATCCCAACTACCTCGGCGAGATCATGATCTACGCCTCCTACGCGCTCCTCGTAGGGCACTGGCTGGGCTGGGTCGTGGTCCTCTGGTGCTGGCTCGTCGTGTTCCTGCCGCGCATGCTGCTCAAGGACGCCTCCCTCGCGCGTTACCCGCAGTGGGACGAATACCGCCGACGCAGCGGTCTCCTGCTGCCATGGCGGATACTGACGGGGCGCGCCATCGTCGATCGAATACGTGCCGCGTCCTGAACCACAGCGCCCTGCCCCACCATCGACCGGCTCGAGGAGACCGCGACATGTTCGATCACGCGCTGGAACACATCTGCAGCTACACCGCCACGCTGCGGCAGCCGTTCGAGGTCATCGGTCCAACGCCGACCGGACTGCGCATCAATGCCTATGTCACCGGCGGCGAAGCCACAGGGCCCCGGATTCGCGGGCGCGTCCTGCCGGTCGGAGGTGACTGGTTGACCGTGCGACCGGATGGCGTCGGACTGCTCGACGTGCGAGCGACAATGGAGACCCATGATGGCGCGCTGATTTTCGCCGAGTATTCGGGCGTGATGGACCTCGGCGAGCAAGGCCATGAGCGGGCACTGGCCGGCGACCTGCCGGCCCGGGCGGCCATTCAAGCCGTGCCGCGCTTCCTGACCGCGCACCCCGCCTACCTCTGGCTCAACCGACTGCAGTGCGTCAGCGTCGGCGCAGCCGACCTCGCAACCAGCACCGTCAGTTACGACACCTACGCGGTGCGTTCGCGGTGATGCGGGTTCGAGCCCGGAGCGCCGCGTCACGGCACCACTGCGGCCCATTCAGACTTCGGAAGTGAACAGCACGATCATGAGCGGGAGACTGGCAGGCAAAGTCGTACTGGTCACCGGCGGCGCGAGTGGCATCGGCCTCGCCACGGTCGAGGAGGAAACGCTCGAAGGCTGGCGCCGGACCCAGGCCGTGAACATGGAGGGCGTGTTTCTCGGCACTCGGGAATCCGTGCGAACTCGGTGCATCCTGGCTACGTCGCCACACCCCTGATCGAAAAGGCCCTCGCAGGCCTGTCCTCCGAGCACGCGCCGGCGTCACGCGCCAGAGCGGCAGCGGCCGCTACGGAAAACGTTTCACCGCATCCGGCGCACCGAGGGCGGCACGGTGCCGGTGGCCGCATCGCACGCAATCGCGCGCAGCCGGGTTCCGAACGACCCCGCTTCCTGCACGAGCCACGACCTGAATGCTGCAATGGCCGGCTCGTCGGTCCGAC
>JAGOXN010000354.1:2128-3344 GCA_018059685.1 Steroidobacteraceae bacterium
CGCACCGAGGGCGGCACGGTGCCGGTGGCCGCATCGCACGCAATCGCGCGCAGCCGGGTTCCGAACGACCCCGCTTCCTGCACGAGCCACGACCTGAATGCTGCAATGGCCGGCTCGTCGGTCCGACCCTCGGGGACCAGCAGTCTGTACTCGAGATCGGGTTCCAGCACCGGTCCGAACGGAACCCTGAGGCGCCGCGCCTCGAGGTCGTCCAGTGCATAGGCCAGGCGTCCCAGTGCGACCCCACAGCCGCCCGCTGCGGCCTGGAGCACGAGGTGCCCGTCGTCGAAGTGCATGCCACCCACGACGTCCACGCTCCGAACCCTGGTCGCCGCGAGCCACTCCGACCAGCCCGTGGTCCGGCCCGCGCGCCGCATGGAGTCATCGTGCAGCAGTGTCGCGCGACTCAGATCCCCGACTCGCCGCAGGTTGAGCTGACGGATCAATGCTGGACTCGCGAGCGCGGCGATTCGCTCGGCGAACAGGGGAATGGCGATTGCTCCCGCAACCGCGCCGCGGCCGATGTTCACGGCGACGTCGACCTCGTCGCGGTCGAAATCGACCGGTCGGGTCGTGGCCTCGATCCTCAGGTCGAGCCGCGGACAGCGGCGCATGACGCGCCTCAGCCGGGGCACCAGCCAGCGCGTCGCGAACGCCGAGGTCACGCAAATCGTCACGGACCCGGCCGAAGGCTCGGCCTCGAGCTTTCGCACGCCTCGCGCGATGCGCTCGAATGCCTCGCGAAACTGCTCGGCAGCGACACGTCCCTGCCCGGTCAGTTCCATGCGCCGCGTGGTGCGGTGGAACAAGGTTACGCCGAGATACTTCTCGAGGCCGCGGATCTGGTGGCTGATCGCGGCGGGCGTCACGTGCAGTTCGCGCGCCGCCCGAGTGAAGCTCGACAGCCGGGCGGCCGCCTCGAAGGCACGCAATGCGGTCAACGGCGGGAGGGACCGCGGCACTTGTGAGTTTCCTTCATCAAACCTGTGACGACTTCTCGCTGGGACCGGCGTGACCCGCTGCCTAGACTAGCGGATCGGCCGATCCGCCGCCGGGAGGCGTGCCTGTTGCCCTTGCCCGACTTTCGAAACGACCCGACGCAGGCGCGGCCGGCGACCGGTCGCGACTCATGGTGCCTGTTCCTCGACGTAGACGGCACACTGCTCGAGTTTGCGAGTGCCCCGGATGCCGTTCACGTCGATGGCGCGCTGCGCTC
>JAGOXN010000355.1 GCA_018059685.1 Steroidobacteraceae bacterium
CTAGGAGCCCGTCCGAGTAATCGGTTCGTTACACTGGCGCGAGTTTGAGCGGGGATCAAGCGGCATGGCGAAGACCTATCGCGAGTGGAACGTGGAACAGGCGTGGCTGCTGCCGCCGTCGGTGCTGGATTTCGTGCCGGCGGATCACGTGGCGCACTTCGTGCGGGAGACGGTCCGCGAGCAGTTGGACCTGTCGGCGATTTTGGCCCCGTACGAGCAGGAGGAGCGCGGCTACCCGCCGTATCACCCGGTGATGATGACGGCGCTGCTGCTGTACGCCTACAGCCAGGGGGTCTACTCCTCGCGGCGCATTGCGCGGGCCTGCGAGGAGCGGGTCGATTTCATGGCGGTGACGGGGTTGAACCGGCCGGACTTTCGCACGGTGAGCGACTTTCGCAAGCGCCACCTGACGGCGCTGCAGGGGCTGTTCGTGCAGGTGCTGAAGCTCTGCCAGCGCGCCGGGCTGGTGAAGCTCGGGCACGTGGCGCTCGACGGCACCAAGGTGCGTGCCAACGCCTCCAAGCACAAGGCGATGAGCTATGGGCGGATGCCGGAGACGCAGGCGCGGCTCGAGCGCGAAGTGCACGCCTGGTTCGAGCGGGCCGCGACGGTCGATGCGGCCGAGGAGCGTGAGCACGGGGCGCGGCGCGGCGATGAGCTGCCCGGCTGGGTCGCCGACAAGCAGGCGCGGCTGGAGAAGATCGCCGCGGCGAAAGCGGTGCTCGAAGCCGAAGCGCGCGCCGCGGGCAGAAGCGCCCCCGAACCGAAGGCACAGCGCAACTTCACCGACCCCGACAGCCGCATCATGAAGGCGGGCGGGGACTTCGTGCAGGCGTACAACGCCCAGGCGGCGGTCGATGCGCAGGCGCAGGTGATCGTCGCGCAGAGCCTCTCGAACAGCCCGACCGACGTGCAGCAACTCGCACCGATCCTCGCGCAGATCAAGCACAACACGGGCCGGCAGGCGCAGGAGCTCTCCGCCGATGCCGGCTACTGCTCGGAGGGCAACCTCGCGGTGCTCGCCCGCCGGCACATCGACGGTTACATCGCCACCGGGCGCCAGCGTCATGGCACGGCAGCGGCGACGGGTCGCCGGCGCCGCGGCACGCGCGTGGCCGCGATGCGCACCAAGCTCGCCCGCGCGGGACGGCGCAGCCGCTACCGGTTGCGCAAGACGCTGCCGGAGCCGGTGTTCGGACAGATCAAGCAGGCGCGCGGCTTCCGGCAGTTCCTGTTGCGTGGTGTGGACAACGTACGCGGCGAGTGGAGCCTGATCTGCACCGTGCACAACCTGTTGAAGCTGGCGCGGGCCGCGCAGCCGAGCTGACCTCGATGCGGGATCATCGGTTCGCGCTTCGGTAACCCCGCCGATGAGAAAACCCATGTCGCAGTTCTGCACGACTCGTCCGTCGCCGGTGTCACGATCCGTTACTTGGACGGGCTCCTAGAGGGTGCGGCGCTCGCGCGGGATGCTGACGCTCGAACGTCGCCGGGCGAAATGCGCCGGGAACGGTTCGGGAACCCGGCAGCCTTCGCCGGACAGTCCGGCGTACCGAGGATCCCATGGCATGACGATGTGGAAGAAATCGTCGGCCGCCTGAATCTTCGGCATGATCGGCGGCGTCGCGCGATGGCGCTCGGCCACGAGCATGGCCCGCAGGCTGCCGTGCCGCGCGCGGCAATCAGCCAGGTCTTCGAGGGTCAGGAGCGTGGGAGGCACCATGCGGATCTCGCCGCGGTCGAAAGCGGGACCGATGGTCGCTGGGTCGATCCAGGCATGCTCGGTCAGTTCGGACAGGTCGGCGCTGATGGCCTGGTCCTCGGGCAGCGGCACGACGAAGAAACGCGTGTCGAACCGCTTCGCCTCTACGGAAGGCGTGATCCAGTGGGACCAGTAGACGAGCGGTGTCGCATCGAGGTACAGGCTCTCCTCCGCCAGCAGGCGCGCAAAGGCCGCTGCATCGGCGACCACCTCCGCGCGGCGTGCCTGAAGTCGCGCGACGAGTCCCGGGTCACACGGCTTGCCCAGTGCATCCTGCGCGAGCAGGACGCCGGCTTCCTCGAATGACTCGCGGCACGCGGCCACGCGGTGCCCGAGCGCCTGCTCGGCCGTGAGTCGGCCGCCGTCCAGCGTGCCGAGGATCTCCTCGCCACCGTCACGCGCCGGCGCAGGGAGACGGGCCAGCGCCTCGGGTGAGCTGTCGGCGGCCTCCATGCGCCCGCCCGGAAAGACCCACATGCCGCCGAGGAACGACAAGCCCTCGCCACGGCGCATCATCAGCACTTCGATGCCGTCCGCGCGGTCGCGCACGAGCACGACGGTGGCCGCGGGGCGCAGCATCAGACGAGCTTCACGAGCTGCTTGCCGAAGTTGCGGCCCTTGAGCAGCCCGATGAACGCCTCGGGCGCCGCCGCGAGGCCCTGAGCGATCGTCTCGCGGTACCTGATCCGCCCGCTCGCGACGCCCTGGCCGAGCTCGGCGAGCGCCCTGGGCCACAGTTCCATGTGATCACTCACGATGAAGCCCTGCAGCCTGATCCGCGACACGAGCAGGGCCGGTACGTTGCGGATCGCGATGTCGCCGCCTTCGTAGCCGGAAATCACGCCGCAGAGCGCCACTCGGCCGAAGGGATTCATGCAGGCGATCGCGGCCTCGAGGCCCACGCCGCCCACGTTCTCGAACACGCAGTCCACGCCCTTCGGTGCAGCGTCGCGCAGGGCCCGGGCCATGGACGCCGCGTCCCCGTGCTCGCGATGATCGAGGCAGCCATCGAAGCCGAGGACGTCCGTCACGTAGGCACATTTCTCGCGCCCGCCGGCGATGCCGACGGCGCGACACCCGGCGGCCTTCGCGAGCTGCCCGACCACGCTGCCGACCGCGCCACTCGCGGCCGATACCAGCACCGTTTCACCCGGCTTCGGTTCGCAGATCCGGTTGAGGCCGTACCACGCCGTGACGCCCGGCATGCCGACGGGTCCGAGGTATGCGGACATCGGAATGGCGCGGGTGTCGATCTTCATCAGGCTGCCGCCTTCCGCGACGCCGCACTCCTGCCAGCCGAGTTGAGTCATCACCGGGTCGCCCGGCGCAAACCGCTCATCCCGCGATGCCTCCACGAGGCCGACCGTGCCGCCGATCATCGTCTCGTCGAGCTTCTGCGGTTCCGCGTACGACTTCGATTCGTACATGCGGCCGCGCATGTAGGGATCGAGCGATAGAAAGTGATTCCGTACGAGCACCTCGCCCGGTCCGGGTGAAGGCAGCGGGACTTCCTCGAGGCGGAACACGTCCGGCGTGACCGGACCCTGTGGTCGGCGTGCGAGAACGATACGCCGATACGT
>JAGOXN010000356.1 GCA_018059685.1 Steroidobacteraceae bacterium
GCGCAGACGCGCGCCAAGGTCGGCATCAACGAACTGCTGCGCAACGTCGACTGAGCAGGTACCGCCGACGGCGAAGGCTTGGGAAGGTCGCGGTCTCTCCGTAAGATATCGGTACCGACAGCGGCATCCCCGCCTGCTCGCGAGAGTCCTGGAACCCGGATTTCAGATCCATGTCAGCCACGCTCGAACTGACCGCGGAACTGCTGCGCCGACCCTCGGTGAGTCCTGAGGATCACGGCTGCATCGACGTGCTCGCCGGGAGACTCGAGCGGCTCGGCTTTCGCAACGAACGCATCAATTTCGGACCGGTCGAGAACCTGTGGTCACGGCGCGGCGATGGCCGGCCGCTGCTTTGCTTCGCCGGGCACACCGACGTCGTGCCACCGGGCCCCCGCGAGGAATGGCTCACCGAACCGTTCGAGCCCGTCGTGCGCGAGGGCATCCTGTACGGGCGGGGTTCGGCCGACATGAAGAGCGGCCTCGCCGCCATGGTCACCGCGACCGAGCGCTTCCTGGCCCGTCACCCCGCACATCGCGGATCGCTCGCATTCCTGCTGACGAGCGACGAGGAAGGACCGTCGGTGGATGGCACGCGGCGGGTCGTCGAGGTCCTCGAGGCGCGTGGCGAGAAGATCGACTGGTGCGTCGTCGGCGAGCCGGCGAGCCACGAAGTCCTCGGGGACACGATCAAGATCGGCCGGCGCGGCTCGCTGTCGGGACGGCTGACGGTGCACGGTGTGCAGGGGCACATCGCGTACCCGCATCTCGCCGCCAATCCAGTGCATGCATTCGCCCCGGCATTGGCGGAGCTCGTGTCGCGGCCATGGGACGCCGGCAACGAGTACTTCCAGCCGACGAGCTTCCAGGTCTCGAACGTCACCGCGGGCACGGGCGCCCCGAACGTGATTCCGGGTGACCTGAAGGTACGCTTCAACCTGCGCTTCAGCACCGAGCAGACCGTCGACCGGCTGCAACGCACCGTCGCCGACCTGCTCGACCGGCACCGGGTCAACTACACGCTGGAGTGGTTCGTATCCGGTCTGCCTTTCCTGACGCAGCCCGGCATCCTCACCGAGACGGTCGCGCTGGCCGTATACGACATCACGGGCCGGCGACCCGCCTACTCTACCTCAGGCGGAACCTCCGATGGTCGCTTCATCGCGCCGACCGGCGCGCAGGTCGTTGAACTGGGTGTCGTGAACGCGACGATCCACAAGGTGAACGAGTGCGTGAACGTGGCGGACGTCGATGTGCTGAGCCAGACGTACGAGCAGGTAATGGAGCGACTGCTCTCGGCCCGCTAACCGCCTTTCTTTCCGAACCAGTTCACGACGACACCCCAGGTCCCGACACCCACGAGCGCGATCAGGACCCAGGTGGGCATATTGAGGCCGAGGAACTGCCAGTCGAGCTTGGCGCATTCGCCCGAACCGGCGAGCACCTTGGCGAGAACCTCGTGGAGCGGCAGCACGTCGAGCATGTAGTCCAGGCTCGCGCCGCACTCGGCGACCGCTCCCGGCGGCTGCGTCATGATCCACATGTGACGCGCGGCGACGAGGATGCCCGAGACGGCCGCCAGGTCCACCAGCACGCCATACACCCGGGCGCCGCGATCGTCCGGATCGTGGACGAACGCCGCGAGGAAGCACGCACCCACCGCGATTACGGCGACACGCTGCAGGATACAGAGCGGGCAGGGCTCGAGCCCGAGTCCGTACTGCACGAAAAGCGCGTACGCAAGCAGAGCCCCGCAGGTCACCGCCCCGATCAGGTTCCCGGTGCGCCGGGTCAGCCAGGCTGGCAGCATCGGCCGCCTCAGCCCTGGCCCGTGCGGTGCAACTCGATGTCGATCGGCCGCGCCTGCTCCGGAAATCCTCTCGCGCACATCACACCGGAAAGGACGCCCTGCAGGTGGGCGTCGCAGGAATTCTGCAGGTGCTGCGAAGGTTCGGACGTTGCCATGCGTTTCTCCACGGTCGGCGCCCGTATACAGGAGCCCCGGGACCGGATCAAGGACTGTCGTCTGTCGACCCGTCAAAACCTGTAGTTCAGGTCGAACTGCAGGCGGTCGTAGTCGAGTTCCGTGCCGAAGTCCCGGCCGAGCGTGTTCATGAAGTAGACCGCGTTGAACGTGATGTTGCGAACCGGTGCATAGCCGGCCTTCAGGACCCAACCCTCGGAATCGGTGATGCCAGAGCCGAAGTCCCCGTCGATAAACTGGCCGAACAACGCGTCACGATCGATGGACTGGTAGAGGAGCCCCGCCTCCCAGGCGCGCGGCTTGCTGGCCTTGCCGAGCACCACGCCCACGCCGTAGGCCTCGTCGTACTCGACACCCGGCGCGACGTTCTGCGCGTAGTTGACCCAGAACGCGAGCGGCAGGTCGAACACGGTGACGTCTAATTGCGCCGCAAGTTCGAGGATGTCGTAATCGTAGGCCAGGTAATTGGTCGTGCCGGTACCGACGCGGAAAGTCGTGTTGCCGTTCGCGTTGTTCGCATACAAGGGCGAATTACCCTGGCAGGCGCCGCAGTCGTAATAGTGCACCGCAACGCGGGTTTCGCCGCCGAACAGCGGAAACTCGAGACCGGTCTGCAGGCCGAACACGTTCGTGTCGGAGTTCTCGCCGTCCGGATCGGCATCGTACTGCTCGGTCAGCCACCAGCCGTAGGCCGATCCGAACAGCATCCCCCGCTCGAACTTCACGGCCCCGCCCTCGGCGTTGTAGTCAACGTCGAAGAACAGGCTCTGCCCGGGCCGCCAGAAGGGCCAGGGTTGCTTGCCGAGCACGACCTGGGCGCCCCGCATGAATCTCCAGTCCAGATAGGCCATGTCCAGGCCGATCGCCTTCCTCGATCCGCTCGTCCCGAGCGTCTGATTCGACGAGCGTGGTTCGTCTCCGCCGGTGGCGAACAGCGTGGTGACGCCCACGCTGTCCGTCACGGTGGCATCGAAACCGAGACGTGCGCGGATTCGGTGGCGATAACGATCCGCGGCATCTTCGACCGCCTCCGCGGCGCCCGTTGCCACGATCCGTTCAGTCTCGATGGACTCGTGACGGTAGCGGAAATCGCCACGTGCTTTCAGTCTCGTCGTCCAGTCCGCACCCTTCACCCTCGCGACTTCGCTCGAGGCGGACGCCACCTCGCCGCGCAGCTCCTGCGTCTGCGCCTTCAGATACTCGGTCTCCGCGTTGCGACGCTCGACCTCGGCCCTGAGCGCGGAGTTCTCCGCCTGCAGCGTGAGGTTGGACGCCTCGAGACGGTCGAGGCGCTCCGACAGGGCCGCCACCTGGGCTCGTACGTCGACGACGTCTTCAAGGGTGGCGGTCTCGCGCGCCT
>JAGOXN010000357.1 GCA_018059685.1 Steroidobacteraceae bacterium
TGCCAGAATACGCGCCCCTCATGAGCGGCCGTGCAACCACCCCCACCGCTTCCGGACCCGGCCGACACACACATGGCACGGGTCTCGCCGGCGCGGTCGGCGCCTTCACGCTCTGGGGCCTGTTCCCGCTCTATTTCCTGCCGCTCGCCGCCATTCCGGCGCACGAGATCATGGCCCACCGCATCGTGTGGTGCTGCGCGCTCGTGTTCGCCTGGCTCGCCGTCCGCGGCGAACTCGGCGCCGTGCGCGCCGCCCTCGCCGACCCGGTGTCGCGACTGCGGCTCGCGGGCTCGGCGACCCTGATCAGTTTCAACTGGCTCATCTACATCTGGTCCGTGAACAACGGGCACGTGCTGGACGCGAGCCTCGGCTACTTCATCAATCCGCTCCTCAACATCGTCCTCGGCGTGCTGGTCCTTTCGGAGCGTCTGGTCCGCACGCAATGGATCGCGGTGGGGCTCGCGGCCGCGGGCGTACTCTACCTCGCGTTCGTGATGGAGCGCCCCCCCTGGATCGCGCTGGCGCTCGCGACCACCTTCGGCCTCTACGGGCTCATCCGCAAGGTGGTCGCCGTGGAATCGGTTCCCGG
Organism: Steroidobacteraceae bacterium; assembly: GCA_018059685.1. Taxonomy (GTDB): domain Bacteria; phylum Pseudomonadota; class Gammaproteobacteria; order Steroidobacterales; family Steroidobacteraceae; genus RPQJ01. The sequence goes on from JAGOXN010000357.1 coordinate 590, forward strand.
ACTCGCCGTCGAGACGCTGCTGCTCACCCCGTTTGCGGCCGGGTTTCTCCTGTGGGCAACGTGGCGCGGCACGGGCGCTCTTGGCCATTCGACCGCACTGGTCGACGTGCTGCTCATCGGCAGCGGGCTCGCGACCGCGCTGCCGCTTGCGCTGTTCGCCTATGGCGCGCGCCTCATACCGCTGTCCACGCTCGGACTCGTGCAATACATCGGGCCGACCCTGCAGTTCCTCACCGGCATCCTCGTCTTCCACGAGGCGTTTCCACGTTCCCGTGCGATCGGCTTCGCCTTCATCTGGGTCGGTCTCGCGATCTACGCCGCCGACGGATTGCGGCGCAACCGGCGCCTGCAGGGCTGCCGGTGATGACCGCATGACGCTCGCCCCCGCGTTCCAGGCGTCGGCGAGGACCGCTTCAGGCCGCGCGCAGCGCCTCTGACACCGGCAACCGGGCGGCACGCAGCGCCGGGAACAGCCCGCCGACGAATCCGATGCCGAGCGCCCACTTGAGGCCGTTCCAGAGCAGCTCCGGCGACACCCGGAACTGGAACATCACCTGGCTGAAGTTCGAGCCGAGCGTCGCGACCGTATATCCGTTGAAGATGAGCCAGGCGATGGCGCCACCGAGCAGCCCACCGGCGAGCGCCAGCAGCATGGTCTCCAGCATGACCGCCACCACGACCGGCAGACCGCGAAAGCCGATGGCACGCAGGGTGGCAATTTCCCGGGCACGCGCCGCGACCGCGGCGTACATGGTGTTGAGCGCGCCGAAGACCGCGCCAACGGCCATGATGGCGCCTATCACGATGCCGAGTACCCGGATGATGCGGGTGAGCTGCTCGGACTGCTTCGAGTAGTAGTGCCTGGTCGTGTCGACATCGAGCCTGAGGCGTGGGTCGGCAGCCATGGCCGCCTTGAACTTCTCGAAGCCGTCGGCTCCGTCGAGCCTGACGGTGACCGACTGGAATGCGGATCGGCGGTAGGTATTCGCGACCGTCTCCGCGTCCGCCCACAGCTCCGAGTCGTGCGAGTCGCCGGATTCGAAGCTGCCCACGATCGCCCAGGCCTGGTTCGCCAACTCGATCTGCTGGCCGATCCCGAGCCCGACGTACTGCCGTTGCGCTCCCTTACCGACCACGATTTCGCGCATGCCCGGATTGAACATGCGACCCTCGACGATCTTCACCTGCGGGCGCAGCTCCCAGGCGTTGGCGCCGACTCCGCGCATCTGCGCATTGGCGTCGGTGCCATCGGCGCGAGTGACCATGCTGACCACCTGCGACAACTCGGCCGAGACGATCGGCCGGTCGTCGACGCCGCGGGCAATGCCGGCGAGATTGCTGATCAGCGGGACGAGGTCGCGCATGATCACCGAGTTCGTCTCCGACTGGGAGCCGCCGCGCAGCACGATCGCGGTCCGGTCGTTGCCGGTGCCCTCGAGCGTTGCGCGGAATCCTTCCCCCATCGCCAGCATCGCGACCAGCACGCCGACGACGCCAGCGATGCCGACCACGACCACCCCGGACGCGACCCAGCGCTGCGGCAGACTCGAAATGCCGACCTGCGACGCAGCGAGCGCCAGGCGGCCGCTCCGCGTCAGCACGAGCCAGAAGCCGAGCACCACGACGGCCGCGAGGATCGCGTACCAGGGTGCAGCGATCCAGGCGGCGAGCCCGGCGAGCAGCGCCAGAACCACGCCGATCCTGCCCAGCCAGTGGACGATGCGGTTCATACGCGGTCCTCAGCGACCTGCAAGGGCGTCGACGATGTTGAGCCGCATGGCGCGCAGGGCCGGCAGGGCACCGACCACGAGCCCGATGACCACCATCAGCACGAGCCCGAGCAACCAGGTGACCGTAGGAACGGCGCCCAGCTGGATGATGCCGCCGCTCGCCGCGCTGATCGCCGGCATGATGAGCGCCGCGAGTCCGAGTCCGGTCGCGCCGCCAATCACGACCAGGAGGACCGCCTCGACCAGCACCAGGAGCAGCACCGTACGGTTGCTGAAGCCGATGGTCTTGAGTATCGCGAGCTCGGGGATGCGCTCGCGCACGGCCTGCGCCATCGTGTTCCCGGTCAACAGCAGCAAGGTGAAGAACACCGCGCTCATGATCGCGGTGACGATCAGTCCGACATCCGCAAACTGCTTGAAGAAACCCTGGTTGAATGCCTGCTCGGTCTGGGTCTTGGTCTCGTGGTCCGAGTTCTCCGACAGTGCATCGATCGCGAGCGCCACACGGTTGGCCTGGTTCGGGTCGTCGAGGTCGAGCACATACCAGTGCACCGCGCCCTTGATGTAGTCGTTGGCTTCGTCGAAGTACTTCCAGTGGAACATCATCTGGCGTTCCTCGCCGCGGCGCTTCTCGTCCGCCACCTTGAAGATTCCGACCAGCTTGAAGGTCCAGTCGTTGCTGCCCCTGGTCGGGAAGATCGTCGCCTGCAGCGGAATGAGGTCGCCGATCTTCCAGCCGAACTGCCTGGCGAGCGACTCGCCAGCAATTGCCCCCATCCGTTCAGAGTAAAAGGCCTCGAGCTGCGCGGGGGGCAGCACGTACTCCGGATACATCTCGATGAAGCCAGGGCCAACCGTAAAATTCGGGAAGGAGTTCCTGGTGTCCTGGTAGATGCCGCCGAACCAGGTGCCGTACGAGACGTGCGCGACGCCCGGCACATTCTCGATCTGCGTCTGCAGGCTCACGGGCAGCGACTGCGTGATCGAGAGCCTGGAAGCCGTGACGAGCCGG
>JAGOXN010000358.1 GCA_018059685.1 Steroidobacteraceae bacterium
CACTTTGCCTTGCCCACGCAGGGTTTCCCGCAGCTCGTGCGCGTGAGTGCCGACGTCATTCACGCGGACGACTCGCGCGTCTTCGGCGAACGACAGCCGGTCCTGTGCCAGGTGCGCATGATGAACGAGTACCCGCTGCTGCCGGACCTCGAGCGGCTCGAGCGAATGATCGGCGAGGAAACCCGCGCCGCCTGAGTAACCGTCTACTGCAGGTCGCCCCAGAGCGCCTGCAGGACGGCGAGTGCGGCAATGCCCGCGGTCTCGGTCCTGAGCACACGCGGCCCGAGGCAGACGGGCGCGAAGCCCGCCCGCACGGCGGCCTCGACCTCGGTATCCTCGAAACCACCCTCGGGTCCGATCAGGAGCTCGATACGCGGGCCGACGTCGGCGAGTCCGGCGAGCGAGGCCGGTCCGGACGGACTCAACAGGAGACGCCGGCCTTCGCGTGGCGATCCGGCGCAGAACCGCGCGAGCTCGACCGGAGCACGCACCTCGGGCAGCGTGCTGCGCCCGCACTGCTCGCAGGCGGCGACGACGATCGACTGCCAGTGCCTGAGCTTCCGCGCGGCCTGCTGCTCGTCGAGGCGCACGACGCTGCGCGTGGCGAGCACCGGCACGATCGTGCGGACCCCGAGTTCCGTGGCTTTCTGCAGCGTCCAGTCCATGCGTTCGCCGCGCGAGACGCCCTGCACGAGGGTGATCGCGAGGGGCGACTCGCCGAGCCCCCTGGTGCGCTCGCCGAGCCGGACCCGCACGCGATCGCCCTCGATCGCGGCGATCTCGCCGTGGAATTCGCCGCCACGGCCGTCGAAGAGGACGAGCGGCGCGCCGGGCCGCAGGCGCAATACGCGCGTCACGTGGCCGGCCGCGGCCTCCGGCAGCCCGATCTCGGCACCCTCCGCGAGGGGTCCCGGTACGTGGACGCGGTTCAATCGCATGTGGCGAGCGCGATGCCATCGCGTGCCGTCGCGACGAGCCGGTCGATCTCATCCGGCTCGATCACGTACGGCGGCATGAAGTAGACCACGTTGCCGATCGGCCGCAGCAGGGCCTCGTGCTCGAGGCCGTGGCGGTAGACGCGCAGGCCGCGCCGCTCCTGCCAGGGGTAGGGGCGATGACGGTTGCCGTCGCGCGCCATCTCGGCCGCGACGATCATGCCGCGCTGCCGGACCTCGGCCACGTGGGGCAGGTCGGCGAGCTCTGCCGAGCGCCGGCCGAGGTGCGCGGCGAGCGACCTGTTGCGCTCGATGACGCCGTCGCTCGCGAAGATGTCGAGCGTGGCGAGTGCGGCGGCGCAGGCGAGCGGATTGCCCGTGTAGCTGTGCGAGTGCAGGAATGCGCGAAGATTCGCGTACTCGTCATAGAAGGCCTCGTACACGCGCTCCCCGGTGAGCACGACGGACAGCGGCAGGTAGCCGCCCGTGAGGCCCTTCGACAGGCAGAGGAAGTCGGGCGCGATGCCCGCCTGCTCGCATGCGAACATCGTGCCGGTGCGCCCGAAGCCGACGGCGATCTCGTCCGCGATCAGGTGCACGCCGTGGCGGTCACACGCTTCGCGCAGCAGCGCGAGATACACCGGGTCGTACATGCGCATGCCGCCGGCGCACTGCACGAGCGGCTCGACGATCACTGCGCAGACCTCGTCGGCGTGGCGGGCCAGGGTGGCCTCCATGTCGCCGAACATGCGACGGCTGTGCGCTTCGCAGCTCTCGCCCGGCTCGCGCGCATAGGAATCGGGCGTGGGCACCGGGATCACGTCCATGAGCAGCGGCTGGTAGATCTCGCGGTAGAGCTCCACGTGGCCGACCGCGAGCGCGCCGAGCGTCTCGCCATGGTAGCTGTTGGTGAGCGTGACGAAGCGGCGCTTGCGTGCGTGGCCGAGATTGCGCCAGTAGTGGAAGCTCATCTTGAGCGCGACCTCGATCGCGCTCGAGCCGTTGTCCGCGTAGAAGCAGCGCGTGAGCCCGGGCGGCGCAGCGGCCGTGAGACGCTCCGCGAGCGTCACTGCGGGTTCGTGCGTGAAACCCGCCATGAGCACGTGCTCGAGCCGCGCGAGCTGCGCGGAGACGGCGGCGCCGATGCGCGGATTGGCATGGCCGAACAGGTTCACCCACCAGGAGCTGATGGCATCGAGGTAGCGGCGCCCGTCGCTGCCGTGCAGCCACACGCCCTCGCCGCGCGCGATCGGGATCATCGGCAGCCACTCGTGGTCCTTCATCTGGGTGCACGGGTGCCAGACGACGCGCAGGTCGCGGGCGGCGAGGTCGTACGGGGCGTGCATCGAGTGACAGTTCTCCGCGGATCGCCCGGATTCTAGACGCTTCCTGCCGTAGCGGGCACGACGCGGCCGGGGCATCATGAGGGCATGCGACGATCATCTTCGGCCAGCCCGGCGGACGCTCCCCTCGCGGCCATTTCACCTGCCGGCTGGCTCGAAGGGGCCAGTCGCGTCGAGTCGCCGAACTGCGACGACCGGCCGGCCGGTGTGGAGCCCGACCTCATCGTGGTGCATGGCATCAGCCTGCCGCCCGGGCAGTTCGGTGGGCCGTGGATCGACGCACTGTTCATGAACACCTTGCCGGCCGACGGGCATCCGTTCTTCGCCGAAGTCGCGGGCCTGCGCGTCTCGGCGCACGCGCTCGTCCGCCGCGACGGCGGGATCGTCCAGTACGTCCCGTTCCAGCGTCGCGCCTGGCACGCGGGCGACTCCCGCTGGCAGGGCCGCGAGCGGTGCAACGACTACGCGATCGGCATCGAACTCGAGGGTACGGATGCAAGTGCCTACGAGCCCGCGCAGTACGCGGCGCTCGCACGCCTCGTCGCGCGACTGTGCCGCGCCTACTCGACGCTGTCGCCGGATCGCATCGTCGGTCACAGCGATGTCGCGCCGGGCCGCAAGACCGACCCCGGCATCGCCTTCGACTGGCCGCTGCTGCGTGCGCTCGTGCGGTACGAACTCGAGGTGGCGCCCGCATGAGCCTGCTCGCGCTGCTGCTGGCGCTCGCGCTGGAGCGCGGGTTCACGCACCTGCTGCACCTGCGCGAGCCGCGCTGGCTCGATCGTTACTTCGACTGGGCCGCGGGCCGTCCCGGCGGACGGCCTGGAGCGGTGCACGAAGCGGCCGCGGTACTCACGGTGCTCGGACCGGTGCTCCCGGTGGCGGCGCTTTCCTGGTTCCTGGGTTCCCACCTGCTCGGCCTGCCGCAGTTCGCGTTTGCCGTGCTGGTCCTGTTCTTTTCCTTCGGTCCGCGGGACCTGAAGGACGAGGTGGACGACTACATCGATGCACTCGAGCGCGGCGACAGGGACGAATCGACCCGTCGTG
>JAGOXN010000359.1 GCA_018059685.1 Steroidobacteraceae bacterium
CGATGATCACGTTCTTCGCCGAGCTCAGCAGCTCGGCCGTCTCGCTCGCACTGATCGCGGTCACTTCGCCCGCGGGCTGCGCACCGGCCGCGGCGGGCGCCGTGCCGCCGCCCGTGCCGAAGCCGCCCGCGATGACGGCCAGGAACTTGCGGTTCATCGCGCGGCACATGATGTAGGAGAGGATCGCGCCGGAGGAGCCGACCAGCGCGCCGGTGACGATCAGCAGATCGTTCGAGAGCATGAACCCGGTGGCGGCCGCGGCCCATCCGGAGTAGCTGTTGAGCATGGACACCACGACGGGCATGTCGGCGCCGCCGATCGCCATCACCATGTGCACGCCGAAGGCGAGCGCGATGATCGTCATGATGATGAGCGGCAGCATGCCGGAACTAACGTCGTGGGCCTGCAGGAACCGCAGGCCGAACCAGATGACGGCGATGAGCCCCGCGAGATTGAGCAGGTGCCGGCCGGGCAGCAGGACCGGCTTGCCGCCGATCTTCGCCGAGAGCTTGCCCCAGGCGATGACCGAGCCCGAGAACGTGACGGCGCCGATCAGGATGCCGATGTAGATCTCGACCTCGTGGATGGTCTTCTCGGCGCCGGTGAGCACGATCGAGGTGTCGACGTAGCTCGCGAACCCGACGAGGCAGGCCGCGAGACCGACGAGGCTGTGCATGATCGCGACGAGCTCGGGCATCTGCGTCATCTGCACCGTGCGCGCGGCGTACAGGCCGACGCTGCCGCCGACGACCAGCGCGCCCACGATCCAGGGAATGCCAGCCGCCGTCACTCGCGGCCCGAACACGGTGGCGAGCACCGCGATCGTCATTCCGACGATGCCGAAGAGGTTGCCACGGCGCGAGGTCTCGGGATTGGAGAGCCCGCCCAGGCTCAGGATGAACAGGATGGTGGCGCCGATGTAGGCCACTGCGGCGAGATTGGCGGACATGCCTGCGCCCCCCTTACTTCCGGAACATCGCGAGCATGCGACGCGTGACGGCGAAGCCGCCGAACATGTTGATCGCGGTGAGCGTGAGCGCGAGCACCGCAAGGGCGAGGATCAGTACTCCGGGCCGCCCTTCGGCTCCAGCCGCGTCGAGCGGCGGCGCCACCTGGATCAGCGCGCCGACCGCGATGATGCTCGAGATCGCGTTCGTGACGCTCATGAGCGGCGTGTGCAGCGCTGGCGTGACGTTCCAGATCACCATGTAGCCCACGAAGCAGGCCAGCACGAACACGGTGAAGTGCGCGAGAAACGAGGCGGGCGCGTAGGCACCGACCAGCCAGAAGAGCAGGGCGCCGACGCCGAAGACGATGGCGACACTCCTGGCCGAGGCGGGCTCGCCCGCGCCGTGACCGTGGCCGGACTTCTTTGCCGGTGCAGAGACGGCGGCCGCTGCGGTCGGTTTCGCTGGCGCCGCCGCCGGGAGTTTCGGCGGGGGCGGCGGCCAGGTAACCGCACCCTCCTTGATGACGGTGAGTCCCCGGATCGCCTCGTCGTCCATGTTGACGTCGATGACGCCGTCCTTGGTCTTGCAGAGATCCTCGGTGAGGCGCAGCAGGTTCGAGGAGTACAGCGTCGACGCCTGCCGGGCGAGCCGGCTCGGGAGATCCGTGTAGCCGACGATGGTGACGCCGTGCCGCACGACGGACTCGCCGGGCACGGTGAGCTCGCAGTTGCCGCCCTGCTCGCCGGCGAGGTCCACGATCACGCTGCCGGGCCGCATCGACTTGACCATCTCGGCGGTGATGAGCTTCGGCGCGGGCTTCCCCGGGATCAGCGCGGTCGTGATGATGATGTCCGAGTCCCGGGCTTCACGGGCATACATCTCGCGCTGGGCCTGCTGGAAGCCCTCGCTCATGACTTTGGCGTAGCCGCCGCCGCCGGAGCCTTCTTCCTCGTAATCGACTTTGACGAACTGCCCACCGAGCGACACGACCTGGTCGGCGACCTCGGCGCGGGTGTCGTTGGCGCGCACGATGGCGCCGAGGCTCGCGGCCGTGCCGATGGCGGAGAGGCCAGCGACACCGGCGCCGGCGATGAAGACTCTGGCCGGCGGAATCTTGCCCGCGGCCGTGACCTGGCCGTTGAAGAAGCGTCCGAAGGCGTTGGCCGCCTCGACCACGGCGCGGTAACCGCTGATGCTGGCCATGGAGGTGAGCGCGTCCATCTTCTGGGCGCGGGAAAGCTGCCGCGGCAGCGAGTCCATGGCGAGCACGGTCAGCTTGCGCTCGGCCAGGCTCTGCATCAGTTCGGGGTTCTGCGCCGGCCACACGAAGCTGATCAGCGTGGTACCGGGCTTCATGAGCCCGATCTCCGCGGGGGTCGGGGCACGCACCTTCAGGACGATGTCCGAGCTGCCAAACAGCTCCGCGGCGCTGCCCGCGATACGGGCGCCGGCGGCCTGGTAGGCCTCGTCCGGGAAGCTGGCGGCCGCCCCGGCCCGGCTCTCGACGCATACGCCAAAGCCGAGCTTGATGAGCTTCTCGACCACTTCCGGAACGGTGGCGACGCGCTTCTCGTCCGGGAAGGTCTCGCGCGGAACCCCGATCGTGAGCGACATGGTGACCTCCTCTATGCGTAGGCCCGTCCTGCCGGTGCCACGCCCGTCCCTGCGCCCAGGTTGCCGTTACCGTGGGCTTTCTCGTGTTTCTGCGTGTGCCCTGGCCGTTGAATTATTGCACAGCGCTCACGTATCGTTGAGTCCATGTACGCCCTGTCACAGGAGGTCCTGCGCACGGACGTCTCGGGGATGCCACTGGAGTGGATCGATTACCGGGACGCGGTCCGACTGCATTTCATGGGCCAGGTGGCCTACGCGTTCGGACAGTCCCTGTTCGAGCTGCGGGGCGGGACCAACGCCCGGACCGGCTGCCGGACGGTGGTCGAGGTCAATTCCATCGTCGCCACGATCGGGCACAGCCACAGTCCGGGTCACCGGCATGACGGCTACGTGCCTCCGCTGAACAACGAGACCCTGTTCCGGCGCGACGCGCACCTCTGCATGTACTGCGGCCAGCGTTTCCCCTCGAGCCAGCTCTCGCGTGACCACGTGACGCCCCTGTCCCGGGGCGGCAAGGACGCGTGGAACAACGTCGTGACGGCCTGCCGCCGCTGCAACAACCTGAAGGCCTGGCGGACGCCCGAGCAGGCGCGACTGCAGCTCATCGCGATCCCGTTCACGCCGAGCTTCGCGGAATATATCTACCTCAAGGGCCGGCGGGTGCTCGCCGACCAGATGGAGTACCTGCTCGCGCACTTCCCGCGCTCGAGCCCGCTGCACAAGCGCCTGAGCGCTCAGCCGGCCGCGTCGTAG
>JAGOXN010000360.1 GCA_018059685.1 Steroidobacteraceae bacterium
CACCGCGCTGCTCGAAGGCGAGGCGACCATCGCGCGCGGTGACCTGCACCCGCTCGCCGGGTCCGAACTCCCCGCGCAGGATCGCCTGCGCGAGCAGATTCTCGAGCTGCTGCTGGATCGCCCGCTTCAACGGCCGGGCGCCGTACACCGGGTCGAAGCCCGCCTCGCCGAGCAGGTCGCGCGCTGCATCGTCGAGATCGAGATCGATGTCGCGGTCCGCGAGCCGCCTGCGCAGGTAACCCACCTGGATGCCGACGATGTCGCGGATGTGTTCCTTGCCGAGCGGGTGGAACACCACCACTTCGTCGACGCGATTGATGAACTCCGGCCGGAAATGCTGACCGACGATCTCCATCACCGCCGCCTTCATCCGGGCGTAGTTCGCCTCGCCGGCGAGTTCCTGGATCATCTGCGACCCGAGGTTCGAGGTCATGATGATCACGGTGTTGCGGAAATCGACGGTGCGGCCCTGGCCGTCCGTGAGGCGGCCGTCGTCGAGCACCTGCAGCAGGACGTTGAAGACGTCCGGGTGGGCCTTCTCGATCTCGTCGAGCAGGATCACCGAGTACGGTCGCCTTCGCACGGCTTCCGTGAGGTATCCGCCCTCCTCGTAGCCCACGTATCCCGGCGGCGCGCCGATCATCCGCGCCACCGAGTGCTTCTCCATGAACTCGGACATGTCGATGCGCACCATCGCCTCTTCGGTGTCGAAGAGGAACTCCGCGAGGGCCTTCGACAGCTCGGTCTTGCCGACGCCGGTGGGGCCGAGGAACAGGAAGGAGCCGTTCGGACGGTTGGGATCGGACAGACCCGCGCGCGAGCGCCGGATCGCATCCGATACGGCCTTCACGGCCTCGCCCTGGCCGACCACGCGACGCGCGATCGCTTCTTCCATGCGCAGCAGCTTCTCGCGCTCGCCCTCGAGCATCTTCGACACGGGGATGCCGGTCCACTTCGAGACGACCTCGGCGATCTCCTCGTCGGTCACCTTGTTGCGCACCAGGGTCGGGGCCTTGGTCTCGGCCTCCTGCGCCGCCTTGATGCGCTTCTCGAGTTCCGGGATCCGGCCGTACTGCAGCTCGGACATGCGCGCGAGATCGCCCGCGCGCCGCGCCGCCTCGAACTCGGTGCGGGCGCGCTCGAGCTCTTCCTTGATGTGCGCAGCTCCCTGCACGGCGGCCTTCTCGGCCTTCCACGTCTCCTCGAGGTCGGCGTACTCGCGCTCGAGCCCGCCGAGCTGCTCGTCGAGCGCCAGCAGGCGCTTCTTCGAAGCCTCGTCGCTCTCCTTCTTGAGCGCCTCGCGCTCCATCTTGAGCTGGACGATTCGCCGGTCGAGACGGTCGAGCTCCTCGGGCTTCGAGTCGATCTCCATGCGGATGCGCGAGGCCGCCTCGTCGATCAGGTCGATGGCCTTGTCGGGCAGCTGGCGGTCGGTGATGTAGCGGTACGAGAGCGTGGCCGCGGCGACGATGGCGGGATCGGTGATCTCGACCTTGTGATGGACGGCGTAGCGCTCCTTGAGGCCGCGCAGGATCGCGATCGTGTCCTCGACCGACGGCTCGTTCACCAGCACCTTCTGGAAGCGCCGCTCGAGCGCCGCATCCTTCTCGACGTACCTGCGGTACTCGTCGAGCGTGGTCGCGCCGACGCAATGCAGCTCGCCGCGCGCGAGTGCGGGCTTCAGCATGTTGCCGGCGTCCATGGCGCCCTCGGCCTTGCCGGCGCCCACCATGGTGTGCAGCTCGTCGACGAACAGGATCACGCGCCCTTCCTGCTTCGCGAGGTCGTTCAGCACGCCCTTCAGACGCTCCTCGAACTCGCCGCGGAACTTGGCGCCCGCGATCAGCGCGCCCATGTCGAGCGCGAGGATCCGCTTGTCCTTGAGACCCTCCGGCACCTCGCCGTTCACGATGCGCTGCGCGAGGCCTTCCACGATCGCGGTCTTGCCCACGCCGGGCTCGCCGATGAGCACCGGATTGTTCTTGGTGCGACGCTGCAGTACCTGCACCGTGCGGCGTATCTCGTCGTCACGGCCGATGACCGGATCGAGCTTGCCCTGCTCGGCACGTGCGGTAAGGTCGATCGTGTACTTCTCGAGCGCCTGCCGCTGTTCCTCCGCGTTGGGGTCCGTGACTTTCTCGCCGCCGCGCACTTCCTCGATGGCGCGTTCGACGGCGCCCTTGACCGCGCCACAGTCGCGCAGCAGCTTGCCGAGCTCGCCCTTGTCGTCAACGGCCGCGAGCACGAACAGCTCGCTCGAGACGTACTGGTCGCCGCGCTTCTGGGCGAGCTTGTCGGTGACGTTGAGCAGCTTGCCGAGGTCATTCGAGAAGTGGACCTCGCCGCCCGTGCCCTCGACCCTCGACAGGCGGTCGAGCATCTGGCCAAGGTGTGAGCGCAGGAGTCCCACGTTCGTGCCCGACTTCTCGAGCAGCGGCCGCACGCTGCCGCCTTCCTGCTCGAGCAGGGCGAGCATCAGGTGTGCCGGCTCGATGAACTGGTGATCGCGGCCGAGCGCCAGCGACTGGGCCTCGGCCAGGGCCATCTGGAACTTCGACGTCAGCTTGTCCATGCGCATGGGTCAGATTCCCGTGGGGGCGGTGCTGCCCCCTAGCTTGGGGCGGCTCGCGGCGAGGTCAAGGGACGTGACGGTGCATGGCCGCTGCAATCCCGGTTCGTTGCCCCGGCCTCGCCGAGCGGGCAGGAGCGATTCCCGGCGGCGGCGCGGCCGACGTTCAATGCATCTGCTGATGGGTCAGGTACACGACCACCACACCGAGGACGATGAAAAGTACCTGTTCGGCGCCTGCCCGAAGATCCACCCGCCGATGCAGTCCCGGGATGAGGTCGGCGACGGCGACGTAGATGAAGCTCGCGGCTGCGAAGGCCAGGGCATAGGGCAGCAGGTGCAGCGCCGTCCCCAGCGCGAGGTAGGCGGCGACGCCGCCCACGATCGACGTGAGGCTGGTGACGAAATTGAGCGTCAGCGCGCGGCGGCGCGAGTAGCCGCCGTGGAGCAGGATCGCGAGGTCGCCGATTTCCTGCGGTATCTCGTGGGCGCAGACAGCCAGCGCGGTCACGATGCCGAGCTTCACGTCCGTCATCAGCGCCGCGGCCACCAGCACCCCGTCCAGAACGTTGTGGAAGCTGTCGCCCGCCAGGATCATGCGGGCGGATGCGGCGTCCCGCGCGGCGTGGCTCGGCGAGTGCATCTCGCAGGGATCGTCGTGACAGTGCCGCCAGAGCACGAACTTCTCGAGCAGGAAGAAGCTGAGGATGCCGACGAGCAGTGTGAGGCCGACCTGGTGCGACG
>JAGOXN010000361.1 GCA_018059685.1 Steroidobacteraceae bacterium
ATCCGTGGCGGCGAGTCGAATGAGACGCTCATCGTGTTCGATGGGCTGCCGCTGTACGAGCCGTTCCACCTGCGGCTGCTGCTGAGTCCCTCGAGCCTACTGGACCTGCGGACCCTGAGCGGGCTCGACGTGCATGCGGGCGGCTTCACTGCGGAGTTCGGCGACCGCATGAGTGCCGTCATCGAGGCCGAGTCGCTCCGGCCCGAAGCCGACCGTTACTACGAACTCGGGCTGAGCCTGTTCCATGCGAACGCGCTCGCGTCACACCGCTTTGCAGGCGGAGACGGGCAATGGCTGGCCTCGTTCCGCCGCAGCAACCTGGACGAAGTCGCCGACCTCGCGGAATCCGCACCCGGTGAACCGAGCTACGTCGACGGCTTCGCCCGCGTCGACTATGCGTTCTCGGATACCACGCGCGGGAGCCTGCACGCGCTGCTCGCCAGCGACCAGGTGGATCTGCACAATTCGGCCGAGATCGAATTCGCGAAGGCCCGCTATCGCAACTCCTACGTCTGGGCGACGCTCGAGCACGACTTCTCGCACGGGCTCTCGACAAGCGCCGTCGCTTCCTACACGGACGTCGCCTCGGATCGCAGCGGCGAGGTGCTGGATCCCGGTCGTCGCACGGGGACAGTCGACGATGAGCGGCATTATGACGTCTTCGGCCTGAAGCTCGATGCCGCATGGTCCTCGGATCGCTGGCTGCACCGGTTCGGCCTCGAGTACCGCGAGCAGTCGGCGGAATATCAGTACTTCAGTGCCGTGAGATTCGAGGCGGGCTACCCGTTCCCGCAAAGCGAGGCCGCCGCTGTCACGAGATCCCTCGAACCGGAGCCATCGGGCGAGCACGTCGCCGTCTATGCGACGAGCCGCGTACGGGTGACCGAGGACCTCACGGCCGAACTCGGCCTGCGCTGGGACCACCAGGGCTACGGGACGCACGACGACGACCAGTTCGCACCGCGGCTCAACCTGAGCTATGCGCCTGCACCAGCGACACGCTTGCGTGCGAGCTGGGGTCGATTCCGTCAGTCGCAGGGCATCAACGAACTGCAGGTGGAGGACGGCGTCGACGAGTTCCATCCGGCGCAGCTCGCAGATCACTCGATCCTCGGCATCGAGCAGGACCTTGCGCGCGACTTCACACTCCGCGTCGAGGGATACCGCAAGGAGTATCGCGACCTGCGGCCGCGGTACGAAAGCCTGTTCGATCCTCTCTCGTTGGTGCCGGAGCTGCGCTGGGACCGCACGCGTATCGCCCCCGAATCCGCGCGTGCGGAAGGAGTCGAGTGGCTGCTCACCCGGAAGGGTCTGGCGGCAGTGAACGGATGGCTCAGCTACGCCTGGTCACGGGTCCGCGACCTCGAGGGCGGCACGCGGACTGCGCGCAGCTGGGACCAGACGCATGCCGTCGGGGGCGGTCTCAGCTGGTCCGATCATCCCTGGCAGGCCACGATCGCCGGCAGCTATCACACCGGCTGGCCCACGACCCCGCTGAGCGTGGTGGACGCTGCCGCGCCGGACGCCAGCATCGCGGTCGGCACGCGCAATTCGAAGCGATTCGCGGATTTCGCGTCGGTCGACCTGCGCGTGAGTCGCAGCTTCGACCTGTCACGCGGTGAACTGTCGCTGTTCGCCGAGGTCTCCAATCTGCTCGACCGGCGGAACCCGTGCTGCGTCGACTACACGTACGACTACGACACCGGTGGCAATCTGCTGCTGGAACGCGAATACCGGCACTGGCTGCCGCTCGTTCCGTCGGTCGGCGTGCTCTGGCGCTATTGAGGCGGGCCCTCCCGCAACGCAGCACGCCCCGGGCCTCGCGCTCCGCACGCGCTTGTGTAATATCCGCGAGTCGGAGCGGGTCCAGTCTTGGTGACTTCGAGAACACACCACGGGGGGAACTCTCATGGCCATGAATCGACGGGATTTCAGCAGGGTGATGCTGGGCGTGACCGGAGGCCTGCTGGCCGGCACGCGATGGACGCCGGCCCGCGCCGGTGAAGAAGGCAAGGAAGGCGACAAGCACGTCTGCAAGGGACGCAACCAGTGCAAGGGTCAGGGCGGTTGCGGAACGGGTGACGGCGGCTGCGCAGGCAAGAACTCCTGCAAAGGCAAGGGCGGCTGCGCCTCGAGCGCGATGCACGAGTGCCGGGGCAGGAACGCGTGCAAGGGCCAGGGCGGCTGCAAGAGCGGCGACAACGGCTGCGCCGGCAAGAACTCCTGCAAGGGCAAGGGCGGTTGCAAGGTGCCGGTCGATCCCGCGCACCTCGGCTGACCGGCAGTCGACGCAGCCGATATGACACCCGGGTCGCGGGATCCGGGTGTCGTACTGCGACCGGATCCATGACGAAGCCACGCACGCTGCCCAATCGCTGGAACCTGCCCGACCTCGGGCTGGGCGTGGGATTGCGGACCCGGCACTTCAAGTACATCACCGAGCACTGGCCGGCGATGGACTGGTTCGAGATTCTTTCCGAGAACTTCCTCGATACCGAGGGCCGTCCACTCTGGTTCCTCGACCAGATCGCCGAGCGCTATCCCATCGTGATGCACGGCGTCTCGCTGTCCATCGGGAGCACCGACCCCATCGATTTCGGGTTCCTGGACAAGTTGCGACGGCTGGCCGCACGGGTGAATGCGGTGTGGCTGGGCGATCACGTCTGCTGGACCGGTGTGGCGGGCGTGAACGGTCACGACCTCTACCCGGTGCCCTACACCGAGGAGAGCCTGCGACACATCGTCTCACGCGTACGGACGATCCAGGATTACCTCGAGCGACCGCTCGTGCTCGAGAACCCGTCGACCTACCTCACCTTCGCGTCGTCGACGATGCCGGAGGAAGAATTCATCGCCCGCCTCGCCCTCGAATCGGACTGCGCGCTGCTGCTCGACGTAAACAACGTCTACGTCACCTGCCGCAACCACGACCTCGATCCGCTCGCCTACCTGCGCGCCATACCCTGGGAGCACGTGGTGCAGGTGCACCTCGCCGGCCACACGGACAATGGCACGCACTGCATCGATACCCATGACGGACCGGTCATCGATCCGGTGTGGGATCTCTATGCGATAGTCCAGCGCGCGACCGGCGGGCGCGCCACCCTGCTCGAGTGGGACGCGCGCATCCCGGACTTTCCCGAACTGCAGCGGGAGGTTCGCAAGGCCCGGCGCTTCCGCGACGTGGGCCGGCGCGTGCGGAGCGCCGCATGAGCACGCCGGCGCGTGAACTCGGGCGGGTCCAGCGCTGGATGCAGACGGTCGTGACGCATCCGGCGGGTGTCGACGCGGGCCTGCGCAGCGC
>JAGOXN010000066.1 GCA_018059685.1 Steroidobacteraceae bacterium
GCGTTTTGCAGTGCCGCGAGGCTTTGGCACAATACGCCGCTTGCCGGTTGCCCGGGTAGCGGCCGGACCTTCAACTGCGGAGCGCCCCGATGACCTTCGTCGTCACCGAAAACTGCATCAAGTGCAAATACATGGACTGCGTGGAGGTCTGCCCGGTGGACTGCTTCCACGAGGGCCCGAACATGCTGGTGATCGACCCGGACGAATGCATCGACTGCACCCTGTGCGAACCGGAGTGCCCGGCGGAAGCGATCTTCTCGGAGGATGAAGTCCCGGCCGGGCAGGAGGACTTCAAGGCCCTGAACGCGGAGCTGGCGAAGGCCTGGCCGGTGATCACCGAGAAGAAGGACGAGCCGGCCGACGCCAAGGAATGGGACGGCCGTCCGGACAAGCTCCCCCTGCTCGAGCGCTGAGCGACGGGCCGGCAGCGCGTGGCCTGACCGCGGCCGGTCTTACTGGACGACCGCGGCGGTTCGTTCCGACTCCTGGACGGCCTGCACCAGCTGCTCGGGGGTCAGGAAACCTCCGATGTAGTCACCCGACTGCGTGAAGATCGCCGGCGTGCCTTCGACACCCAGGTCGCCGCCCATCTCGTACTGGGCCATGATGACGTCGTCGCCGCAGGCCTTGCCCTTGATTTCCTCGCCCCGCTTCGCGCGCGTGAGGGCTTCCTTGCGGTCCTTCGAGCACCACACCATCTCCGCCTTCCGCCACGACTCGGTGCCGGGCCCCGTGCGCGGGAACATCAGGTAGCGCACCCGCACCCCGGCCTTGTTGAGGTCGGCCATCTGGCTGTGGAACTTGCGGCAGAAGCCGCAATCGACGTCGGTGAATACGGTGACCGTCACCTTCGGCTTTGCCGGTGAAAAAACGATCATCTGATCTTCGCTGGCGGCCGCGAGCGCCTTCGCGCGCGCCGCATTGCGTCGCGATGCCGTCAGGTTGGTCTGCGTGTCGAGGTCGTACACGTTGCCGCTGACGAGGTACTTCCCGTCCGCGCTGACGTAGGCAATGAGCCCGCCCATCGTCACTTCGTACACCCCCGGGATCGGGGACGCCGCAACGTCGTCGGGGCTCGCGCCATGGAGCTTGGCGACCACGCGGGCCCGAACCTCCGCGGGAATCGCCGCGGCATTGCCCGTCGCCCTGGTGGCCGGCCGGGCCGTCTTGTCCTGGGCGTGGGCGGGCACGTGAAACGCGACCAGGGAGGCCGCGGCAACGAGGCCGGGAAGGCAGCTTGCAATGCGCATTCAGACCATCCGTGACGGACTGCGGGATCGTACCGGTCAGTGAGACCACCATCGGCGCCGCGGGTTCAATCCCGCGGCGCGGCGCAGTCTAGCAGAGGGCGGCGGCGGGCGATGACGGCCAGGGGCGGTCAACCGCGCGGGTGGTGCTGCGAGTGCAGGTCCTTCAACCGCTCGCGTGCAACGTGCGTGTAGATCTGCGTCGTCGACAGGTCGCTGTGCCCGAGGAGCATCTGCACCACCCGCAGGTCCGCGCCGTGGTTCAACAGGTGCGTCGCGAATGCGTGGCGCAACGTGTGTGGCGAGAGTTCCTTGTCGATGCCGGCCTTCTTCGCGTAGCGTTTGATGATGTGCCAGAAGGCCTGCCGCGTCATTCGATCGCCGCGACGCGTGGGAAAGAGGTAGTCGGTCTGGCGCTCCAGCAGGATCTCGACTCGTGGACCCTGCAGGAACTGCTGTACCCACTGCACGGCTTCCTCACCGAGCGGGATCAGCCGCTCGCGGTCGCCCTTGCCGACGATGCGCAGCACGCCCTGGTTCAGATTGACCTGGGACAGCTTGAGGTTGACGAGCTCGGAGACGCGCAGGCCCGTCGCGTAGAGCACTTCGAGCATCGTCCGGTCGCGATGGCCAAGCGGATCGCTCACGGTCGGAGCGGCCAGCAGGGCCTCGACTTCCTCCTCCGTGAGCGATCGAGGCAGGGATCGCCCGACCTTCGGCATCGCGATCTGCGCCGTGGGATCCTCACGCAGGGAGCCCTCGCGCACGAGATGGCGGTAGAACCGTCGGAAACTCGACAGCTGCCGCGCCGTGGATCGTGGCCGCGCGCCGGCCTGCACGCGGTAGGCCATGAAGGCCAGCAGCTCGCTGCGACCGGCGGTGGCGAGTTCCGAGTT
Source organism: Steroidobacteraceae bacterium (assembly GCA_018059685.1). Lineage (GTDB taxonomy): Bacteria > Pseudomonadota > Gammaproteobacteria > Steroidobacterales > Steroidobacteraceae > RPQJ01. The sequence continues at coordinate 2,144 of JAGOXN010000066.1, forward strand.
GTTCTGCTCGAGCCAGCGGTCCAGCGCGGTGAGATCGGCGCGATAGGCGGCGAGTGTGTTGGGCGACAGGCCGCGCTCCATCCACACCGCGTCGAGGAACCGGTCGATCGGCCCCGGGCCGCGCGATTTCCCGCCGCCCCTCTGGGCACGCGCGAGAACGCTGGACTTGACTGCTGTGCTCATGGAACCTCGATTGCGTTCGTGCGGCGGAGTATGCGAGCCGCCTGAACGCCCCCGACGTGACCGCACTCACACATCGCGGCCACCATTAACATAACCGGAACCAGTTCACAGAAAGTGGCGGGCGGGTCAGACTGCGCACCCGCCTGAGCCGAGGTTTCCCCGCCGATGTTTCGATCGCTGTCGGCCGCGCTCCGGGTCCTCTACGGGTCCGCTGCACTCGTCGTCTTCGGCTCTCTGTTCGCCGTCGCCGCATTGCTCGCGCTCGCGGTGCCGACCCTTCGCTGGCGCCGCCGCGTGGTGAGTGGACTCGCCCACCTCGGCTTGCTGGCCCTCGGTCTGCGGGTCTCCGCCAGTGGACTCGCGGTCCTGCCGGCGGACGCCTGTGTCGTGACCGCGAATCACTCGAGCTACCTCGACGGCGTCGTGCTCGCCGCCATCCTTCCGCCACGGTTTTCGTTCGTGATCAAGCGGGAGGCCGCTGCGCTGCCAGTCGTGGGACTCCTGCTCAGGCGGGTCGGCTCGGAATTCGTCGATCGGCACACGCACGGTGGTCGTCACCGTGACGCACGGCGCGTGCTCAGGCGCGCCGAGCTCGGGCATTCGCTGGTGTTCTTCCCCGAGGGCACGTTCGACGAGCGGCCCGGCCTCAAGCGCTTCCACGTCGGCGCCTTCGTCGCCGCGGCACGCACTGGCATGTCGGTGGTGCCGGTCGCCATCCTCGGTGCGCGGCGCGCCCTGCCACCGGAATCGATCATTCCGCGGCCCGGCCGCATCCGGGTGGAGATACTCGGTTCGCTCGTGCCACCCGCTGCGCCACATGCCGCGGAAGCCCTGCGCGACGAGGCGCGGCGCATGATCCTCGCGCGACTCGACGAACCGGATCTCGCGCAGGCCGCCGCGACGCCCGACCGGACCTAGACGCTCGGCGCTACAGCCCGAGCACGTCCAGCATCGAGTACGAACCCGGCGGCCGCCCGACGACCCAGCGCGCAGCAGCGAGTGCGCCACGGGCGAAACCGGAGCGGTCCTGCGCGTGGTGCACGAGCTCGACCTGCTCGCCGGGACCGGCAAACACGACGCGGTGATCGCCCACGATGTCGCCGCCGCGCTGCACGCTGAATCCGATGCCGCCTGCCGGCCGGGGCCCGGTGGTGCCGTGGCGCGAGTAGATCGCAACCTTCTCGAGCGTGGTGCCCCGCCCTTGCGCCACGGCCTGTCCGAGTCCCAGGGCCGTGCCGCTCGGCGCGTCCACCTTGTGCCGGTGATGCGCCTCCAGGATCTCTGCGTCGTACGACACATCGAGCGCGCGCGCGGCGAGCTCGGCGAGCTTGAAGAGCACGTTGACGCCGAGGCTCATGTTCGGCGCCATCACGATCGGTATCGATTCGGCGACCTTCGCCAGCACCGCGCGCGCTGTCGCGTCGTGCCCGGTGGTACCAATCACCATCGGGACCGACCGCTCGCGACAGGCGCGCGCGTGCGTCACGGACGCCGCCGGCAGTGTGAAATCGATCGCGACCTGCGCATCCGCAAGTGCCCGTCCTGGATCGTCCGTGACGACCACCGCCACCGGTGCCGTGCCGGCAAGGACTCCCGCGTCCTGGCCGATCGCCGGGTCGTCGGGCGCGGCGAGCGCACCACTCAGGCGCAGGCCCTCACCTTCGAGCACCAGGGGGACCAGCGTGCGGCCCATTCGCCCGGATGCGCCGAGCAGCGCGACGTTCAACATCGCTGTTCAGTCTCCAAGGGTCGTGAAGAACCGCTTGACCCCGTCGAGCCAGGATTCCTCGCGGGGATGATGCCGCCTGGAGTCCTTCTGCAGCGACGCCTCGAACTTCCTGAGCTGTTCCTTCTGCTCGCGCGTGAGATTGACGGGTGTCTCGACGACGATGCGGCAGAAGAGATCCCCGGTCGGCCCCCCCCGCACCGGCTTGATGCCTTTCTCGCGCAGTCGGAAGACTCGTCCCGACTGGGTCTCGGGTGGCACCTTGATCGTGGCGTTGCCGTCGAGCGTCGGGACCTCGATGCTGCTGCCGAGTGCCGCCGCGGTGAAGCTCACGGGCACCTCGCAGGACAGGTGGCTCCCGTCGCGCTCGAAGATCGCGTGCTCGCGGACCCTCACCTCGACGTACAGGTCACCGGCCGGGCCACCATTGCGCCCCGCCTCGCCCTCGCCCGAAAGGCGGATCCGATCCCCGGTGTCGACGCCGGCCGGCACCTTGACCGACAGCGTCTTCTTCTTGCGAGCCCGACCCTGGCCGCGGCACGAACCGCAGGGGTCGCTCACGACCTGCCCGCGCCCCTGGCAGCGGGGACAGGTCTGCTGAACCGTGAAGAAACCCTGCTGCATGCGGACCTGCCCGGCACCCCGGCAGGTCTCGCAACTGACGGGCTTCGAACCCTTGGCGGAGCCGCTCCCCGAGCACTCGGCGCATTCGGTCAGGGTCGCGAAATCGATGTTGACGGCATCGCCGAACACGGCCTGCTCGAGGTCGAGTTCCAGCTCGTAACGCAGGTCCGCGCCGCGAAAGACCTGTGACCGCGACCGGCGACCGGCACCGAAGATGTCGCCGAACACTTCACCGAAAATGTCACCGAAGGCATCGCGGGGGTCGAAGCCCTGCCCGCCACCTGCCCCGCGCATGCCGTCGACTCCGGCATGCCCGAACTGGTCGTACGCAGCGCGCTTCGGCGCGTCGCAAAGCACCTCGTAGGCTTCCTTGGCCTCCTTGAAGCTCTCCTCCGCGCCGTGGTCGTCCGGGTTGCGGTCCGGATGAAACTTCATCGCCAGGCGACGGTACGCCTTCTTGATCTCCGCCTCCGAGGCCGTGCGCGGCACGTCGAGGACCTGGTAGTAATCGCGCTTCGACATGCGTTGATCGAGCCCCGGAATGCAGAAACGCCGCGGGGGATGAGCCCGCGGCGACGTGAATCATCTTGCCAAGGATAACGCCTCGGGGCCGCCTACGAACCCTTGCCGCCCTTGTCCTTGACTTCCTCGAACTCGGCGTCGAGGACCTCGTCCTTGCCTCCGGTCGCGCCACCACCGGGCGACTCACCCCCAGCCTGTGCCTCGCCCGCCTGCGCGTAGGCCTGCTGGGCGATGGTCGCCGAGGCCTCCGCAAGCGCACGTGCCTTGGTCTCGATTACGTCCTTGTCGTCACCCTTGATGACGCCCTTGAGATCGGAGATCGCCGATTCCACCTTCGCGCGGTCCGCCGCCGACACCTTGTCGCCGAGGTCCTTGAGCGATTTCTCGGTGGCGTGCAGCAGCGCATCCGCACGGTTGCGCGCCTCGGCGAGCTCGCGGAAGCGCTTGTCCTCCTCCGCGTGCGCCTCGGCGTCGCGCACCATGCGCTTGATCTCCTCCTCGTTCAGGCCGCTCGAGGCCTTGATGACGATACGCTGCTCCTTGCCCGTCGCCTTGTCCTTCGCCGAGACGTTCAGGATGCCGTTCGCGTCGATGTCGAAGGTGACCTCGACCTGTGGCATGCCGCGCGGGGCCGGCGGGATGTCCGAAAGGTCGAAGCGGCCGAGCGACTTGTTGTCACTGGCACGGTCGCGCTCGCCCTGCAGGACGTGAATCGTCACGGCCGTCTGGTTGTCGTCGGCGGTCGAGAAGACCTGCGTAGCCTTGGTCGGGATGGTCGTGTTCTTCTCGATCAGCTTGGTCATCACGCCGCCCAAGGTCTCGATGCCGAGCGACAGCGGCGTGACGTCGAGGAGCAGCACGTCCTTGACCTCGCCCGTGAGGACGCCGGCCTGGACGGCCGCACCGACCGCCACGGCCTCGTCGGGATTCACGTCCTTGCGCGGTTCCTTGCCGAAGAGGTCCTTCACCACCTTCTGCACCAGCGGCATGCGCGTCTGGCCGCCGACGAGGATCACCTCGGCGACGTCCTTCGTCGACAGCCCCGCATCCTTGAGCGCGATGCGGCACGGCTCGACCGTCTTCTGCACCAGGTCCTCCACGAGCGACTCGAGCTTGGCGCGCGTGAGCTTCATCGCGAGATGCTTCGGGCCCGATGCATCCGCCGTGATGTAGGGCAGGTTGACCTCGGTCTGCTGGCTGGACGACAGCTCGATCTTGGCCTTCTCCGCGGCTTCCTTGAGGCGCTGCATGGCGAGCGGGTCGCGCCGCACGTCCACGCCGCTCTCCTTCTGGAACTCGGCCGCGAGATAGTCGATGACGCGCTTGTCGAAGTCCTCGCCGCCGAGGAACGTGTCGCCGTTCGTCGCGAGCACCTCGAACTGGCGCTCGCCGTCCACGTCCGCGAACTCGATGATGGAAATGTCGAAGGTACCGCCGCCGAGGTCGTACACCGCCACCTTGCGGTCACCGCCCGACTTGTCGAGCCCGTAGGCGAGCGCGGCCGCGGTCGGCTCGTTGATGATGCGCTTCACGTTCAGGCCCGCGATGCGGCCGGCGTCCTTGGTCGCCTGGCGCTGCGAATCGTTGAAGTAGGCAGGCACGGTGATCACGGCCTCCGTGACCGCCTCGCCGAGGAAATCCTCGGCCGTCTTCTTCATCTTCATGAGGACGCGCGCCGAGATCTCGGGCGGCGCCATCTTCTTGCCGTGCACGTCGATCCACGCGTCGCCGTTGTCCGCCTTGGCGATCCTGTACGGCACCATTCCGACGTCCTTCTGCACGACGGCGTCGTCGTAACGGCGGCCGATGAGCCGCTTGATCGCGTAGAGCGTGTTCTGCGGGTTGGTGACGGCCTGGCGCTTGGCCGACTGGCCGACGAGCACCTCGTCGTCCTTCGTGAAGGCGACGATCGACGGCGTCGTGCGATCGCCTTCGCTGTTCTCGATGACCCGGGGCTTGCCGCCCTCCATGATGGCGACGCACGAGTTCGTGGTGCCGAGGTCGATGCCGATGACTCTTGCCATGGATAGCGCTCCGTCAGTTCAGGAATTCGATGGGCGAGTAGGTGGGGGTCCAGGGGCCGGATTCAAGTCAATTGGGCGCCTGGGCCGCGGAATCGGGCGCCCGGGCGACCACGACGCGGGCCGGTCGCAGGAGGCGCCCGTTCAGCACGTACCCTTTCTGGATCACCACCACCACCGATCCGGCCGGCTGGTCCGCCGATTCCTGGGTGGCAATGGCCTCGTGCAGTTCGGGATTGAAGGGCTGGCCCTGTGGGTCGACCACGGACAGGCCGGACTTCTCGAAGGCCCTGTCGAGCAGCCGCAGCGTGGCCTCCATGCCCTCGTGGAGCCGGCCCGGCTCCGCTCCGGCGCCGGTCGCGACACCGAGCTCCAGGCTGTCGCGCACCTCGAGCAACTCTCCTGCGAAACGATCGATCGCATAGCGGGCCGCGGATTCGACCTCGCGCTGCGCGCGCTTGCGCACGTTCTCGGTCTCGGCGACCGCACGAAGGTAGCTGTTCCAGTGTTCCTCCGCCATGGCCCGGGCCTCGGCCAGCTCGTCGGCGGGTCGGTCGGCGGCTGCCCCCTCCTCCGCTTCGTCCGCCGCTGCCGCCGGATTCAGGATGTCCTGTTCAGATTGAGTCGCCATGTCACCTTGCCAATAGTCAAGAATACGCCGCCGCCCGGGGGTCTCCCGACCGGGGGATCGGAACCTGCGGGCGGATATCGGGCCTAGCGGCGCGAATTCAAGGCGGAACCGAGCAGGCGAGCCGTCACGTCCACGATCGGGATCACGCGTTCGTAGGCCATGCGCGTCGGCCCGATCACCCCGAGCACGCCAACCGTCTCATTTTCCAGCATGTATGGCGCCGTGACGAGGCTGCAGTCGTCGAGGATCTGGTAGCCCGATTCCTGGCCAATGAAGATCTGCACGCCCTCGGCACGCAGACTGAGGTCCAGCAGGTGCAGGATGTCGCGCCGGGCCGTGAAGGCATCGAACAGGCGCCGCAGCTTGTCGACGTTCGACAGTTCTGCGAACTCCATCAGGTTCGTCTCGCCTGCGATCACGTACTCGGGCGCCTCCGGCGCCCCGGCTCCGACCATCTGCTGCGCCACGTGGATCGCATCGAGCATCAGCTGGTTGAGCCGCTCGCCGGTCTGCTTGAGTTCCGCGACGAGATCCTCGCGCACCTGGCGCAGTTCCCTGCCCCCGAACTGCTGGTTCAGGAAGGTGGCGGCCCGCCGCAGCTCCTCGGCGGTGTAGTGGCGATCGAGGTGCACGATGCGGTTCTGCACGTCGCGGCCGTTGACGACCATGACCGCGAGCACGCGGTTGTCCGACAACGGCAGGAACTCGATCTGGCTCAGCGACTGGTGCGGCTGGCGCGGAATGGTCACCACGCCGGCGAGGTGCGTGATCGAGGAAAGCACCTGGGAGGCGACGGCGACGAGCGCCTTGGGATCCCGGTCGTGCTCGTCGCCGAGCCGGCGCTGCAACTCGTCGATCACGTCGTCCACGGCACCCGCGGGACGCTGGCGGAGCAGCGTATCGACGAAGAACCGGTACCCCTTGTCCGTCGGAACCCGCCCTGCCGAGGTATGCGGCGAGGTCACGAAACCGTACTCCTCGAGGTCCGCCATCACGTTGCGCACGGTCGCCGCGCTCAGGTTCAACCCCGAATCGCGCGACAGCGAACGCGAACCGACCGGCTGACCCTCGCGGATGTAGCTCTCGACGAGCACCTTGAGCAGGTGCTGGGCGCGTTCACTGAGCAGGTCTTCGGTCATCTCGGGCGACATGCGACTCAGTCCCTGCCGGGCCGCAGGTCTGGCCGCGGCGCTGATGCCACGCTAGCAACGCCGTTTTGCCCAAGTGTTTTGCCCAAGTCAAGCGTGGCGAATCGACCGGTTTCCGAGCGGTATCGCGCTGGCCCGCGACGCGCGCTGCGTGCTACAACACGCGCACTCATGAGCGACCTGCCGCACGCCTGCTCGACCGTGGCACTCGCCGGCCGCGCCGACGACCCGCGCGTGGGCGAGGCCATGGCGACGCTCGCGGCCCACCTGCTGCACCGGGGGCGTCGCGTGCGCGCGGCCCGGTCCGGGGCCGGATTCGCCGGTCTCGCGGTCGAGTTCGTCGAGGATTCCGCGCTCGCCCGAGGCGCAGACCTCGTCGTCGCCGTCGGCGGGGACGGCGCGATGCTGCACGCCTCCCGCATGGCGGCCTCCTGCGGCGTGCCGGTGCTCGGGGTCAATCGGGGTCGCCTCGGATTCCTGGCGGACGTCGCGCCCTCGCGCATGATCGAGAGCGTCGACGCAGCCCTCGACGGCCGCTGCACACCCGAGAGCCGCATGCTGCTCGAGGCCCGCGTCCAGCGTGAGGACGCGACAGTGGCCACGGCGCTGGCGCTCAACGACGTGGCGATCGCCAAGCAGGACACGGGACGCATGCTCGATCTGCAGACCTGGGTGGACGGCGTGTATGTGAACACCCACGCGGGTGACGGTTTCATCGTCTCGACCTCCACGGGGTCCACCGCCTATGCGCTGTCCTGCGGCGGCCCGATCGTTCACCCGGGTCTCGACGCGATCGTGCTGGTGCCGATCTGCCCTCACACGCTGTCCGACCGCCCGATCGTGGTGAGCGCCGGCAGCGTCGTGGAACTCGAACTCGCGGACCGGCCCGACACCCGCGCCCAGGTGGTATGCGACGGAATCGCCCTGTGCGAACTCGAGCCGGGTGCACGACTGCGGATCTCGCGCGCGGCGGTGAGCGCGACGATGCTGCATCCGCCGGACCACGACTATTTCCGCATCCTGCGCTCCAAGCTGCACTGGGGTCGGGGTGGCCGCGAGGGCCGGCGGCCCGAGGACTGAGCGGCGCCGATGCTGAGCCACCTCCAGATCCGCGACCTTGCAATCGTCGAGGCTGTCGAAGTCGAGTTCACGCCGGGATTCACGGCACTCACCGGCGAAACGGGGGCCGGCAAGTCCATCCTGGTCGACGCGCTGCTGCTCGCCGTCGGCGGTCGCGCCGACAGTGGCGCCATCCGGCACGGTGCCGACCGCGCCGAGGTCACGGCGAGCTTCGACGTCAGGCGCAACCCGGCGGCGATCGCATGGCTCGCCGGGCAGTCGGTCGACCATGACGGCGACGTGGTGCTCCGCCGGCTCGTCGCTGCCGATGGACGGAGCCGCGCCTGGGTCAACGGCCAGGCGATGCCCGTGCAGGCCTTGCGCGCACTGGGCGAGTACCTCGTCGACGTGCATGGCCAACTCGAGTTCCAGTCGCTCGCGCGACGCGGATACCAGCGCGAGCAGCTCGACGACAGCGGCGGGCTCGACGCCGCCGTGGCGAGCGTGCGCGACGCTCATCGGGCGTGGCGCGAACTCGCGCTCGAGCTCGAGAATCGGGAACGTGGCGGTCGCGACCGCGACGCGCGCATCGAGCTGCTCGACCACTACGTCGCCGAGCTAGGGAAACTGGCTCCACTCGAAGCGGAAGCGGTCGGGCTGGCCGACGAGCGACGCCGCATCACCAGCGTCGGACGTCTGGTCGATGGGACGGCGCAGGCCGAGGAGCTGCTCTCGGGGGACGACGGCGGAGCAGTCACGGCCCTGTCCCGCGCGCAGCAGACGCTTCGGCAACTGAGCGACATCGACGCCTCGCTCGCGCCGA
>JAGOXN010000004.1 GCA_018059685.1 Steroidobacteraceae bacterium
CCCAGAAGACCATGCTCTCCGTCGTATCGGTGCGCGTCAGCACGCGGACCGAGATCACGCTGACCGAGTAGCAGACGGCCGAGGCGAGCGCGGCGAGACCGCCGAGCGTGATCCACTGCCCGGCGGAGGGGCGCAACATCAGCAGCACGCCCGCGAGACCCACGCCGATCGCGACCCAGCGCCGCGCATCCACGTGCTCGCCGAGCAGCGGCACGGAAAGCGCCGTGACGAGCAGCGGCGCGCACAGAAAGATCGAGTAGGCGTCGGCAAGCGAGAGTGCGCGCACCGCGTAGACGAAGCTCCACAGCATCGCGACGCCGAGCACGCCGCGCATGAGATGCAGCGACACGCGCACCGGGACGAGCCGGCGCCAGTTGGCGCGCAGCGCGATGGGCAGCAGTATGAAGGGCAGCGACGCGAACCCGCGCAGCGAAGCCACCTGCATCGGCGGGTAGTGCGCGACGAGGTGCTTCATCATCGCGTCCATGAACGCGAACAGCGCGACGGCAACGAGCATCGCGACGATGCCCCGCATGGTGGTCGTCGGCACGGAACCCACCCGGGCGGCGCGCAGGCGCCGCCCTGTCCGGTCAGCGCTTCATCGCCTCGAAGAACTCGCCGTTCGTCTTGGTGTCCCGCATCTTGTCGATGAGGAACTCCGCGGCCGCCAGCTCGTCCATCGGGTGCAGGAGCTTGCGCAGGATCCAGATCTTCTGCAGCTCGTCGGTCTGCGTGATGAGTTCCTCGCGCCGGGTGCCCGAGCGGTTGATGTTGAACGCCGGGTAGACGCGCTTTTCGGCGATGCGCCGGTCGAGGTGGATCTCGCTGTTGCCGGTGCCCTTGAACTCCTCGTAGATCACGTCGTCCATGCGCGAACCGGTGTCGATGAGCGCCGTGGCGAGGATCGTGAGCGAACCGCCCTCCTCGATGTTGCGCGCCGCGCCGAAGAACCGCTTCGGGCGCTGCAGCGCATTCGCATCGACGCCGCCGGTGAGCACCTTGCCGGAACTCGGCACGACGGTGTTGTAGGCCCGCGCGAGTCGCGTGATCGAGTCGAGCAGGATCACGACGTCCTTCTTGTGCTCGACGAGGCGCTTCGCCTTCTCGATGACCATCTCGGCCACCTGCACGTGCCGGCTCGCGGGTTCGTCGAAGGTCGACGACACCACCTCGCCGCGCACCGTGCGCGTCATCTCGGTGACTTCCTCGGGCCGCTCGTCGATGAGCAGCACGATCAGGTACACCTCGGGGTGATTGCCGGTGATCGAGTTGGCGATGTTCTGCAGCAGCATCGTCTTGCCCGCCTTCGGCGGCGAGACGATCAGGCCGCGCTGGCCCTTCCCGAGCGGTGCAATCAGGTCGATCATGCGCGCGGTCAGGTCCTCGGTACTGCCCGTGCCGCGCTCGAGCTTGAAGCGGCGGGTCGGGTGCAGGGGCGTCAGGTTCTCGAACAGGACCTTGCTGCGCGCGTTCTCGGGCGAGTCGAAGTTGATCTGCCCGACCTTGAGCAGCGCGAAGTATCGCTCGCCGTCCTTCGGCGGGCGGATGAGGCCCGAGATCGTGTCGCCGGTGCGCAGGTTGAAGCGGCGGATCTGCGACGGGCTGATGTAGATGTCGTCGGGGCCCGCGAGGTAGGAGCCCTCGGGCGAGCGCAGGAAGCCGAATCCGTCCTGCAGGATCTCGAGCACGCCGTCGCCGTAGATGTCCTCGCCGTTCCTCGCGTGCGCCTTGAGGATGGCGAATATGATGTCCTGCTTGCGCGAACGGGCGAGGTTCTCCATGCCCATCTGCGCCGCGATCTTGAGCAGCTCCGGTATCGGCCGGTGCTTGAGTTCGCTCAGGTTCATCGACCGCCGGCTCGCCTCGAGCTCGGCCGGGCTGATGACGTCGAGGTCCTCGCCACCGTCGATGAAATCGTCCGGCGGCAGCTCGTCCTGCCGTGGACCGCGGTTGCCGTCCGGGCCGCCGCCGCCGCGGCCGCGCTTGCCAGGCCGGTTGCGGCCCTGGTTGCCGAGGTAGCCCCTCACAGCTTGCTGTCCAGGAAGGCCGCTACGTCCGTCTTGCGGACCGCGCCGATCTTCTGGCCCTCGGCCTGGCCGTTCTTGAAGAGGATCAGCGTCGGGATGCCGCGCACGTTGAAGCGCATCGGCGTCTTCGGGTTCTCGTCGACGTTCATCTTGGCGATGGTGACCTTGCCGTCGTATTCGGTCGCGATCTCGTCGAGGATCGGTGCGATCATCTTGCACGGGCCGCACCACTCGGCCCAGAAATCGAGCAGCACCGGTCGCGCGGCCTTGAGCACGTCCTGCTCGAAGCTCGCGTCGGTGACGTGGATGATGGAATTGCTCACCAGAGAAAACCTCCGTGGGAGTATTTGACTGGGTGGATGTGGAGTTGGAATGGCGAGGAGGGGAGGAAAATGCGCTTGGCGCGCGTTTATCGGGTGACGGCGCGTTCCGCGTGAGGCAAACTATTGCGATTGCTGGCTCTACCCCGAATTCTGGAGTCCCGGTGCGCCGGACGTGGAAGCCGGGTCTCGGGACCCGGCGGGCCGGCTTCACTGTGTGGCGGGAGCGGACCTTGAGGCCGCGTGCTGCAGTGTATTTGAACCCGCTTTTCGCCAATTTGCAAGACCATACTTCACGACCTACGACCTGATGCCCGACGCACACCTCACTGACGTTTCCTTCACCAACCTGCACCTCCCGGAATCGCTCGCGCGCGGCATCGCCGACGCCGGCTTCGAGCGCTGCACGCCGATCCAGGCACAGACGCTGCCCCGCGCGCTCGCGGGATTCGACGTCGCCGGCCAGGCCCAGACCGGCACCGGCAAGACCGCCGCCTTCCTGGTGGCCCTGTACTCGAGGCTGCTGCGGAGCGAGGTGCCGCCGACCCGCCGCATCAACGCGCCACTCGCGCTCATCGTGGCCCCGACCCGCGAGCTCGCGGTGCAGATCCACCACGACGCGGAAATCCTCGGCCAGTACACGGGCCTCAAGCTCGGCCTCGCCTTCGGCGGCGTCGACTACGAGAAGCAGCGGCGTGAGCTGGAGGAAGGGGTCGACATCCTGATCGCCACCCCGGGCCGGCTGATCGACTACTTCAAGCAGCGCGTCGTCGAACTGCGCTCCGTCCAGGTCCTGGTGCTCGACGAGGCCGACCGGATGTTCGACCTGGGCTTCATCGCCGACATCCGCTACATCATGCGGCGCCTGCCCCCGCCCGAGCAGCGCCTGAACCTGCTCTTCTCCGCCACGCTCGCGCAGCGCGTGCTCGAGCTCGCCTACGAGCACATGAACGATCCGGAACTGGTGCGCATCGAGCCCGACAAGATGACGGTCGACCGCGTCCGCCAGGTGGTCTATTTCCCGTCCATGGACGAGAAGCCGCGGCTGCTCGTCGGCCTGCTGCGCTCGATGGACCCGCGCCGCACCATGGTCTTCGTGAACACGCGGCGCGGGGCCGAGGAACTCGAAGGGCTGCTGCGCGCGAATGGATTCAATGCCGAGGCGATCTCCGGCGACGTGCCGCAGAAGAAGCGCCTGCGGATGCTGCGCGATTTCCACAGCGGCGACCTCGCGATCCTGATCGGCACCGACGTGGCCTCGCGCGGCCTGCACATCCCCGACGTGAGCCACGTCTTCAACTACGACCTGCCGCAGGACCCGGAAGACTACGTCCACCGCATCGGCCGCACCGCCCGGGCCGGGGCCGAAGGCGACGCGATCAGCCTCGGCTGCGAGGACTACGTGCAGTCGTTGCCCGACATCGAGGGTTACATCGGCCGCAGCGTCCCGCGCGCCGCAGTCAGCGAGGACCTGCTGGCGGAGATCACCGTGCCGGCGCGGGAGCGTCGACGATTCGGCGGCCCCGGGCACGCCCGGGGTGGCGGCCTCGGCGGACGAGGTCGCGGCACGGGAAACCGGCACGCCGCGCGCGGCGACGGACGGAGGGGACCGCCCCGCGATGACCGGCGGCGTGAATCCCCGGCTCCCGCATCCCGGGGAGCGAGCGCCGAACCCCCGCCGGAGACCACCGCGCCGGCCCCTGCAGGCGACGGTGAGAAGCCGCGCAGTCGGCGCCGCAGGCGCCGGGGCGGCCGCCACACGGCGCCCGCCGGCGGCGGCGAGCCGGCCGGCAGCGGTCAGGGCGTTCCGCCCGCGGACGGCTGAGAGCCACAGTCAGGGCAACAGGTCGCGGAGCGAGCAGATGCCCGCGAATCCGGGCGCCGGCGCGTGCGGCAGCTGCGTCGAATCGGGTACGAGCAACTGGTAGATCCAGCGGACGCCCGCAACCCGCGCCGACTCCAGCACGGCACGGCTGTCGTCCACAAACAGCGTCGAAGCCACCCGCAGGGCGTGTCGAGCGGCGAGGCGGGTCCAGAACTCCGGCGATTCCTTGGGCACGCCGAATTCGTGCGACGACACGAGTTCGTCGAAATGCTGCGCGAGTCCGACGTGCCCGTCCTTCAGACCGAGGCTGATCGGATGCGCATTGGTCGTGAGCAGCAGCCGCTTGCCGAGCGCCCGAGTCCGCTCGAGGAAATCCAGGGCCCCGTCCAGGTAGCCGATGTGGTCTCGCATCTCCAGCTTGAGCGCCGCGACGTCGAATTCGAGCTCCTCGCTCCAGTGGTCGATGCAGTACCAGTCGAGCGTGCCGCGCTTCGCGTCGAACCGCGGCTTGAGCCGCACCAGCGCCTCGCGCTCGTCGAGGCCGTGCAGCTCGCCCCAGCGGCGCGGCAGGGCCTCGAGCCAGAACAGGTTGTCGAACCGGAGGTCGAGCACGGTGCCGTCCATGTCGAGACACACGGTCTCGACGTTCGCCCAGTCGGGCGCGGCCGGCATCGTCGGACGGGTCACGGCGTGCACGCGGTTCAACGGTCCAGATGGCGGGGGGCGGCTATGATACGGCCTGCGGCCCACCGTGCTGGAGACGACCCATGCCACCCGATCACGCCACACTGCTCCCAGCCGTACTCGATGCGGTGGCGGCAGCCTCGACCGCGATCCTGGAGGTCTACGCTGGAAGCCACGGGATCGAATACAAGGCCGATGACTCGCCGATCACGCGCGCGGACCGGGCCGCACACGACATCCTGGCCGAGCGGCTCGCGCAGCTCTCGCCCGCCATCCCGCTGCTCTCGGAGGAATCCGATGCTGCGCACGCCCATGCTGTGCGCGGCGCGTGGCCGCAGCTGTGGCTGGTCGATCCGCTCGACGGAACCAAGGAATTCATCGGGCGCAACGGGGAATTCACGGTCAATGTCGCGCTGGTGCGCGATCACCGCCCGGTGCTCGGCGTGGTGGCAGCGCCAGTGCTCGGGATCACCTATTACGCGGCCGAAGGACTCGGCGCGTTCCGCGCCGAGGGCAGGCACGCCCCCGTTCCGATCGCGGTCCGCAAGGCAGCCGATCCGCTGGTCGTGGTGGGAAGCCGCTCGCATCGCGGCGATTCGCTCGACGACGTGCTCGCGAGACTCGGGCCGCACGAGCTGCGTCCGATGGGCAGCGCGCTCAAGTTCTGCCTGGTCGCCGAGGGCGCGGCCGATTTCTACCCGCGCCTCGGTCCGACCTCGGAATGGGACACGGCGGCGGCCCAGGCGGTGCTGGAGATCGCAGGCGGCGCCGTTACCACGCTCGACGGCAATCCCCTGCGCTACAACCAGCGCGACACCCTGTTGAATCCCAGCTTCATCGCGTACGGCGACGCGAGCCGCAACTGGTCCGGCCTGTTCTGACGCGTGGAGCTGTCCTGGTCGCTGCTCATGCTGCTCGCGGCCATGCTCGGCGTGGCCTGGTTCTGGCACGACAGCCTGGGCGCCCGCGAGCGCGCCAATGCAGCGGCGCTCGATGCCTGCCAGGGCACCGGGGCGAGCCTGCTCGATGGCACGGTGGCCTTCCGCCGCCTGCTGGTCCTGCGACCCCGCGGCGGCGCCCTCGCGCTGCGACGCACATATGTCTTCGATTACACGCGGGACGGCGTCTCGCGGGAGCAGGGCTTCGTGATCCTCACCGGGCACGCCGTGGACAGCGTCGGTCTGCAGCGACCCGGAGCACCTATCCCCTTTTTGGAGCCCGGGGACTAAGCTATCGGCCTCCAAGCACAGGGACCGGAACCGGCCGCGCCGATGGCGGAAACGACTGACAACGTCGACACGGAGACCTTCCGTCACATCGAACGCCTGCGGCAGCTCAGGATCGAGCATCGTGACCTCGACGACGTGATCCACCGCCTGCAGCTCGACCTCTACGTCGACCAGGTGCAGATGCGCCGGCTCAAGAAGCGCAAGCTCCTGCTCAAGGACCAGATCGCGCGGCTCGAGAGCCAGTTGATCCCGGACCTGAACGCCTGAACCCGATGGCCGAGCCGCTGGACAAGGCCGCCGAGATCATCGACCGCCTCCTGCAACCCGCCGGCCTGCTGCAGTTCGCCGTAATCGGGGGCGCCGTCGCGCTCGGCTGGTGGGTCGCGAAGGTCTTCCGGCCTCGCTTCAGCAGCCCGAGTGCCCCGGACGACCTGCATGGCCGGCTGCGCGAGGCCGTCTGGGTGGCGCTGCCGTTCGTCGTCATCCTGCTGATCCTCGCCACCGCCGACGGGCTCCTGCACGCGGTGGGCGCGAAGGCGCATTTCGTCGACGTCGCGGTACAGCTGACCGGGCTCCTGCTCGCGATCCGGATCACGGTCTACGTGTTGCGCGTCTCGCTCGGGTCGCGGGCCCGCATCAAGGGCTGGGGTACGCCCATCAGCGTCATCCTGTGGGTTTTCCTGTCGCTCCACCTGCTCGGCTGGGGCGACGCGGTCATCGACATGCTCGACGGCATCGGCATCAACGCCGGCAAGACGCGCATCTCGGTGTGGTCGGTCGCGAAGCTGCTGGTCACGGTCAGCCTGTTCGTCGTGGTCGCGATGTGGATCTCGCGCTGGCTCGAGCGCCACGTGCTGCGCCTCGACGGCCTCGCGCCGAACATGCGCATCGGCATCGCGAAGTTCCTGCAGGCGTTCCTGGTCGGCATCTCGGTACTGGTCGGCCTCAACGCGGCCGGGCTCGATCTCACGACGCTGAACGTGCTGACCGGTGCGATCGGCATCGGTCTCGGCTTCGGCCTGCAGAGCATCGCCGCGAACTTCGTCAGCGGCTTCGTGCTGCTCATGGACCGCTCGATCAAGCCGGGCGACGTCATCAGCTTCACCGGCACGACGGGCACCACCACCGAGGGCTTCGGCTGGGTGGAGGAACTGCGCGGCCGGTTCGTCGTCGTACGCGACCGCGACGGCGTCGAAACGCTGGTGCCGAACCAGCATCTCATCACCAACCCGGTGATCAACTGGAGCTACACCGACCCGCGCGTGCGCCTCAAGCTGCCGGTCCGCATCAGCTACAAGGACGATCCGGAGCTCGCGATGCGCCTGCTGCTCGAAGCGACGGGCGGCCACCGGCGGATCATCCGCGATCCGGCGCCCGTCGCCCGGCTGATGGCCTTTGGCGACCACGGCATCGAGCTCGAGCTGCGCTTCTGGATTCCCGATCCGCAGGAAGGCGTCAACAACGTGCGCTCGGACGTGAATCGCGCGATCTGGCAGCTGTTCACCGAGCACGGCATCACGATCCCGGTGGCCCGGCGGGACATCCGCGTCGAGATGCTCGATCCGCGCATCGACCGTCTCGGGCCCACGAGGGCCGACTGAACGTCCGTGCCGGTCGAGATCACACGTGCGCTCGCCATCCCGGACGAGCTGATCGAGTTCCGTAACGTGCGCGCCTCCGGTCCAGGGGGCCAGAACGTCAACAAGGTCTCGAACGCCGTCGAGCTGCGTTTCGATTCCGCAGCCTGGGATGCCCTGTCTCCAGCGGCACGGCTGCGGCTCGCGCGCATCGCAGGACGGCGCATGACGTCGACCGGGATCATCGTGATCGATGCCCAGCGCCACCGCTCGCTCGAGCAGAATCGCGCCGACGCGATCGGGCGGTTGGTCGCGATGACCCGCGAGTCGCTGGTGCCGCCGAAGCCACGCCGGCCGACGAAACCGACTCGCGCGTCGAAGGAACGGCGCCTGCAGGGCAAGTCCCGCGCTGCGCGGACGAAGAAGCTGCGAGGTCGCATCCGCGCGGACGAGTGAGCGGGTCGGGCCGCTTGACCTGGGTCAAGGCAGCGACACACACGATTACCGCAAATGACCGGTTCCCGGGCCGCTGGGCATGGGCCACCAGCAGCGAGGCCGGAATCGTCCGCTCCCGCAGGCGCCGCGGCTGGAATCCCCTGCACCCGCACGGTCGAGCGGGGTCTGGAAGGCTCCCGCCGGACGGTTTCCCGGGCCAGGGCAAAATGGCCGGCCGTGGCGAGCACCAAGGCGAGTACTATAAGGGACGACTCTCACGTCGAGGCTTCCCGGTTGAAACGCGCGTCATACACACACGAAGACCTGATCGCCTGCGCACAGGGCACCCTGTTCGGTGCCGACACGGCGCGCCTGCCGGCCGCGCCGATGCTGATGTTCGACCGGATCGCCACGATTCGTGACGAGGGCGGCGCGCACGGTCGCGGCGAGGTCCGGGCCGAACTCGACGTGACGCCCTCCCTCTGGTTCTTCCAATGCCATTTTCACGATGACCCGGTGATGCCGGGCTGCCTCGGACTCGACGCGATGTGGCAGCTCGTTGGTTTCTACCTCGCCTGGAGCGGCCATAAGGGTCGCGGCCGGGCACTCGGGGTCGGCGAGGTCAAGTTCTTCGGGCAGGTGCTGCCCGAGGCCCGGCTCGTGACCTACCAGATCGACATGCGGCGCGTCATCGCGCGCAGCCTCGTGCTGGGGATCGCGGACGGTTCCATGTCCGTCGACGGACGAACCATCTATACGGCCCGGGACCTGCGCGTGGGCCTCTTCGATTCACTCGACCGTCTCTCGGGGTGACGTCATGCGAAGAGTCGTGGTCACCGGCATGGGCATCGTCTCCTGTCTCGGCAATGACCTCGCATCCGTCGCGAGCTCGCTGCTGCGCGGGCGCCCCGGTATTCGCCGGTCGCCGAGCTACGCGGAACGGGGATTGCGCAGCCAGGTCGCGGGCCGGCCGGACATCGACCTCGAGGCCGAAATCGACCGGCGCGACCTCCGTTTCATGGGCGATGCGGCCGCTTATGCCGCGGTGGCGATGCGCCAGGCCGTCGCGGACAGCGGTCTCGATGCCGCGCAGGTCTCGAACCCGAGGACGGGCCTCATCGCCGGGTCGGGCGGCGGGTCGTCGTCCAATATCGTCGAGGCCGCCGACATCGCCCGCAGCCGCGGCGTGCGCAAGATCGGGCCGACGCGCGTGCCTCGCACGATGTGCAGCACGGTGGCCGCCTGCCTCGGCACGGCCTTCCGCATCAAGGGGTTGAGTTACTCGGTCTCGTCGGCCTGCGCCACCAGCGCGCACTGCATCGGGGTGGCCGCCGAGCAGATCATGCTCGGCAACCAGGACATCGTCTTCTGTGGCGGCGGTGAGGAGGAGCACTGGACGCTCGCATCGCTGTTCGACGCGATGGGCGCCCTGTCCGCGGGCTATAACGAAACGCCTGAGCGCGCCTCGCGCGCCTATGACGCACGTCGCGACGGGTTCGTAATCGCAGGCGGCGGCGGCATGCTCGTGCTCGAGGACCTGGAGCACGCCCGCGCGCGGGGTGCGCGCTGTCATGCGGAACTGGTCGGCTACGGTGCCACCTCGGACGGAGACGACATGGTCGCGCCCTCCGGCGAGGGCGCGGTGCGCTGCATGCGCCAGGCGATGGCGCGGATCGACGGCCCCATCGACTATCTCAATACGCACGGCACCTCTACCCCGCTCGGCGACGTCGTCGAGCTCGAGGCGGTCCGCACCGTGTTCGGCGAGGGCCGCGTGCCTCCCTTGTCGTCGACCAAGTCGCTCTCGGGACACTCGCTGGGAGCCGCCGGCGTGCACGAGGCCATCTACAGCCTGCTGATGATGCGCGACGGGTTCATGGCAGCCTCCGCCAACATCGACGAACTCGACGCGGCGTGTCGCGGGTTCCCGGTATTGCAGGAGGTGCGGCACGCGCGCCTCGACCGGGTCATGTCGAACAGCTTCGGCTTCGGCGGCGCGAACGCGACGCTGGTATTCCAGCGCTTTGCGTGAGGCACCCGGGGCCCGTCGACGCAGCTCGGTCGATCGCCACGCGGGGCCCTTGACCCAGGTCAGGGCACCCGGACCGCGCGACCGGCAGGATGCGCGGCTTCACCATCGGACCAGCGGACATGGGCTTCCACGACCTGCGGGGATTCCTCGCCCGCCTCGAATCGACCGGCCAGCTGCGCCGGATCGCCGAGACCGTCGACCCGGTGCTCGAGAGCACGGCGTTCTGCCTGCGCGTCCAGCGTGCGCAGGGGCCTGCATTGCTGTTCGAGAAGGCTGGCGACTCGGCCCATCCGCTGCTCGGTAACCTGTTCGGCCACCGTACCCGCATCGAGGCGGCGCTCGCGGGCCGGCCGATGTCGTCGCTGCGCGAACTCGGCGAACTGCTCGCGGCGATCAAGGAGCCGCGCTGGCCCGGGAGCCTGCGCGAGGCTCTTGCGGCCTGGCCCGAGTTCGCCCAGCTCGCGCATGTCGCGCCACGCCGCGTGTCCGAGGCGGCGTTCACCGAGCAGGTCCTGACGGGCAGCGAGATCGACCTCGCCCGCCTGCCCATCCAGCGCTGCTGGCCCGACGATGCGGGCCGGCTCATCACCTTCGGACTCGTGGTGACGCGAGGTACGCGCCACCCGCGGCAGAACGTCGCCATCTACCGCCAGCAGCTGATCGGGCCGAACCGCGTGATCATGCGCTGGCTGCCGCACCGGGGTGGCGCGCTCGACTACGCCGACTGGCGCGCCGCGCATCCCGACCGGCCCTTCCCGGTCCTGGTGGCGATCGGCGCCGATCCGGCGACGATGCTCGCCGCCGTCGCCCCCGTTCCTGACACCTTGTCCGAGTACGAGTTCGCGGGCCTGCTGCGGGGCGAACGCACGCGAATCTGGCCGAGCGCCCATACGGGTCTCGATGCACCGGCCGGGGCAGAGATCCTGCTCGAAGGTCACATCCATCCGGGCGACACGGCGCTCGAGGGTCCGTTCGGCGATCACACCGGATACTACAACGCGCAGGGCGAATTCCCGGTCTTCACGGTCGAACGCCTGTCCCTGCGCCACGAGGCGATCTATCACGGCAGCTACATGGGCCGCGCGCCATACGACGAGCCGTCCGTGCTCGCCATGGCCCTGAACGACCTCTTCGTGCCGATCCTGCGCAAGGTGTTCCCCGAGATCGTCGACTTCCACCTGCCACCCGAGGCCTGCTCGTACCGCATCGCCGTGGTGAGCATCCGCAAGCAGTACCCGGGGCATGCCCGCCGCGTGATGATGGGCATCTGGTCCTACCTGCGGCAGTTCACCTACACCAAGTTCGTCGTCGTCACCGACGACGACATCGACGTGCGCGACTGGAGCCAGGTGATCTGGGCCGTGGCGACACGGGTCGATCCGGCGCGCGACAGCCTGCTCGTCGAGAACACGCCGATCGATTACCTGGACTTCTCGAGCCCGACCCCGAATCTCGGATCCAAGCTCGGCCTCGACGCCACCAACAAGTGGCCGGCCGAGACCTCCCGGGCGTGGAGCCGTCCCATCGTGCTGGATCCCGGGGTCGAGCGGCGCGTCGAACAGTTGTACGCCCGGGTGTTTGCCGATAACCGCTGACCAGGAGCCTGCATGTACCTCGTCTGTCCCGCCGGCAGTCCGCCAGCCCTCAAGGCCGCCATTGACCATGGCGCCGACGCGGTCTATGTAGGCTTCCGCGACCGCACCAATGCCCGCGCCTTCCCCGGCCTCAACTTCAGTGACCGCGACCTGGAGTCCGGCATCGCCTATGCGCACGCGCGCGGCCGCAAGGTGTACGTGGCGCTCAATACGTATCCCACCCCGTCCGGACTCGCCGAATGGCAGGCCGCGGTCGACCGCGCCGCCGCGCTCGGCGCGGACGCGGTCATCTGCGCGGACATGGGTGTGCTCGACTACGCCGCGCGCCGGCATCCCGGACTGCCACGCCACCTTTCCGTGCAGGGTTCGGCGACGACGCACGCGGCGCTGCGCTACTACCGCGATCGCTTCGGCATCGCGCGCGCCGTCCTGCCGCGCGTGCTCTCGGTCCAGCAGGTCGAGCGCCTGTGTGAGCAGGAGGTGGTCCCGATCGAGGTGTTCGCGTTCGGGAGCCTCTGCATCATGGTCGAGGGTCGCTGCCAGCTTTCGAGCTACGTCACCGGCGCCTCGCCGAACCGGCACGGCGTGTGCTCGCCGGCGAAGTTCGTGCGCTGGGACGAGGAAGCGGGCGGCGTCCGCAGCGTGAGGCTCAACGACCGGCTGATCGACCGCTTCGCGCCGTCCGAGCCGGCCGGGTATCCAACGGTGTGCAAGGGTCGCTACGCGGTCGGCGACGAGGTCTTCCATGCGCTCGAGGAACCGACCAGCCTCAATACGCTGGAACTGCTGCCGCGACTGCGGACCGCGGGTGTCGTGGCGCTCAAGATCGAGGGCCGCCAGCGCGGACAGGCCTACGTCACTGCAGTGACGCGCGTATGGCGCGAGGCCATCGACCGCTTGAAGGCGCGCCCGGACGCCTGGTCCGTCGAGGGCGCCTGGCTCCAGGAACTGGCGAAGCATGCCGAAGGCCACCAGACGACGCTGGGTCCCTATCACCGCTCATGGCACTGAGGACCGGAACATGCGCCTGACACTCGGTCCCCTGCAGTATTTCTGGCCGCGCGCCCGTGTGATGGAGTTCTACCACGAGGCTGCGACGTGGCCCGTCGACGTGATCTACCTGGGCGAGACGGTCTGCAGCAAACGGCGCGAGCTCGGCACGCGCGACTGGATCGCACTCGCGGAGGAACTCGCCGGCTCGGGGCGCGAGATCGTGCTCTCGTCGCTGGCATTGCTCGAAGCGGAGTCCGAGCTCTCGGCGCTCACGCGGCTGGTGGGGAACGGACGCTTCCTCGTCGAAGCAAACGACATGTCGGCGGTGCAGCTGCTGCGTGAGCGCGGCCTGCCCTTCGTCGGCGGGCCGGCGCTCAACGTCTACAACCACGCCGCCCTGCGACTGCTGTGCGAAGACGGACTCAGGCGCCTGGTGCTCGGCGTGGAGCAGGGCCGTGCCCTCGTCGAGGAGTTCCGCGCGACCGGCGAGCCGCTGCCGGAACTCGAAATCGCCGCATGGGGCCGGCTGCCGCTCGCCTATTCCGCGCGCTGCTTCACGGCACGCGCGCTCGATCTCGCCAAGGACGACTGCGGCTTCCGCTGCATCGAGTACCCGGACGGGCTGCCGCTCGCCTCGCGCGACGGTACGCCGTTCCTCACGATCAACGGCATACAGGTGCAGACCGGCGGCCACTGCGACCTCGGACCCGATCTCGATGACCTGCGCGACGCCGGGATCGGCCTGCTGCGCCTTTATCCACAGGCGGAGGGAATGGCCGGGGTGGTCGCGAGGTTCAGGCATGCGCTCGACAGTGGCGTCGCACCGGCCCGGCTGGGCATGGAGAACGGCTACTGGCACGGCGCCGCGGGAATGCAGTACCTCATGCCGGCATAGCGAGATCGCGGTCGCGCCACGCCTCGCGCGCGGCGCGTGCCAGCCGCGCCCCGCGATCGAGCGCAATGCGCAGGCCGAGCGGGATTTTCTCCCAGGGCAGCTGGTCGAGCAGGTTCCGCACGGTGAGGCCCAGCTCCACGTCGCCGGTGAGCTGCAGCCGGCGCTGGAAGAACAGCGTGTCCGCATCCTCGAGGCGGCTCGCGAGCAGCAGCAGGTCGGTGGCGCTGCCGCGCACCGTGGACTCCGCGGCTGCGTGCGGACCGAGCACCACGATGCGGCGGGCATCGACGCAGATCACCCAGCGCAGGCCGAGGTCGGTCACCTCGACGCCGATACGCCGGCCGGCGAGGTCGTCGAGCGCGCCGGCTGCGAGCGGTTCGGCCATGACGTGGCCGATCACTCGCTCGCTGCCTCGACACCAGATCGAATCCGGCAGCAGGCCGAGCGGCGCCGCGAGCCGCGCGGGTGGCGGCAGCAGGCGCAGCAGGGTGCGTGACAGGGTCGCAGGCGGCATGGCAGGGGCGAGCGTAGCCTCCGCCGGCGGCCGGCTGCCTTGATCCAGGTCAGGCGTTGCTCACCGGTGCACGACCTGCAGGATGCTGTTGCGGATCTGCTCCTGCAGCACCAGCTGCGCGTCCGCCTGGATCGCCTCGAGCATCGTCGGCTCGTACGCGAGCCGGCCGTCCTCGGTGGTCGTCAGCACCTCGCGCGACCGCAGCAGGTCGATGAAATTCCCGAACAGTGCGCGGTCGAAGAACTCCGGTGAATTGATCTCGTGGAAGATGGCCATGCGTTGCGCGACGAGCTGGCACTGCCGCTCCAGGGCGTCCTGCGTGAGTCGTCCGCTGCCGATCCTGAGGAGCAGGGAGAGCGCGAGGTAGTAGCGCTCGAGGATCGGCACCGTCGCGCGGGCCAGGATCGACAGTTGCACGGCCTCGCTGGTCTCGGCCGGCGGCCGGTACCAGAGGGCGCGGTCGCCGGACGGTGTGAGCAGGCCATGGTTGCCGAGGTCCTCGAGCAGTTCGTCGACGACCGCGGGCAGTTCCGCCTCGTCCCATTGCAGGAAGTACTCGTCGGCCACGTAGGGATACACGCGCCGCGCGAGGCGATGCAGGTCCTCGCGCGGCACGCAGGCGTTGTTCAGGAACGCGCACGCGAGCAGCGACGGCATGAGGAGCAGGTGCAGCGCGTTGTTGCGGAAATAGGTGGTGAGCACCGAGACCTTCTCGGTCATGTAGGTCACGTCGCCGAGCTCGTGCGCCTGCCGCCGCAGGATGCCGAGCGACAGTCCGTAGCGGATCATGGAGGCGCCATCCATTCCAGTGACCCATACCCGAGGTGAATACGGCGCCTGTCGCAGGAGCGAGGCGTAGAGCTCGAGCTGGCGGGCAAGGTCGGCCTCGCCGAGGTTCTGGCGCGGCGTCGCGAGCAGCGCGAGCCCGATCAGGTTGACGGGCGTCACGCAGGCCGCGGCATTGATCCGGGCCATGATCGTCGTTGCAAGTTCATGCACCAGCGGACTCAGCCAGGCCGGCCGGTCGTCCGAGCCCGAAGGCTCGCGCGTCCACCCCGGCGAGTGCTTGCGGATCAGCGCATCGAGTTCGAGCGGCTCGCCGAAACTGACGTAAACCTTGCCGAAGCGGCGCCGCAGCTCGGGAATCGTGCGCAGCAGGCTCAGGACGCTTTCCTTTTCCTTGGGCCGGCCCGACAGCTCACCGACGTAGGTGCGGCCCTCGACCAGCCGCTCGTAGCCGAAATAGACGGGCACGAACACCACCGGGCGGCGCGGCTCACGCAGGTAGCTGCGCACCGTCATCGCCAGCATCCCGGTCTTGGGCTTCAGCAGACGGCCCGTACGGCTGCGCCCGCCCTCGACGAAGTACTCGATCGAGTGACCGCGGGCCATCATCAGCCCGAGATACTTGGTGAACACCGCCGAGTACAGCGCGTTGCCGCCGAAGCTGCGGCGCATGAAGAAGGCGCCGCCGCGCCGCAGGAACGAACCCACCACGGGCATGTTGAGGTTGATGCCGGCCGCGATGTGCGGGACGGCGTACCCCTTCATGTACACGACGTAGGACATCAGGAGGTAGTCGATGTGGCTGCGATGACAGGGCACGTAGATGACTTCGGTCCCGTCGCCCACGGACTCCAGACTGGAGAAATTGGCCAGCTCCACGCCGTCGTAGAGGCGGTTCCACAACCGCCCGAGGATGCCTGCGACGAACACCACGAACGCGTGGGAATAGTTGGCGGCGATCTCGTACGCATAGCCGCGCGCCACCACGAGCGCTTCGCGACGGCCGAGGCCCTTCTCGCGCATCTCCCCGGCCACGGCCTCGCGCACGAGGCGGGTCTTCAGCACCTGCGCGACGATCGTGCGCCGGTGCGACAGGTCGGGCCCGATCGTCGCGATCCGCTGATTCCGCAACTGCGTCCGCAGCTGGCGCGACAGGCGGCGCGCGCCGCGCGGCAGGCCGCGCGTCTCCGCGAGCGAGGGTTGCAGAGGCAGCGGCTCGCCGAAGAGCGTCAACAGGTTGCGGCCGTTGATCACCAGGGACAGGAACTTGCGGAAGCGTCCGCCGATGTCCCAGCCTTCGGCCACCATCAACCGGAACCAGGACCGCTCGCGTCCGGGCGCACGACCCCAGAACAGGCTCACGGGCACGAGGTCCGCGTCAAAGGCGAGGTCCGCGGCCGCGGCGCCGGTCAGCGTGCGCAGGGCCTCGGGCATGCGCCGGTCGATGCGCTGGCCGAAGAGTCCCGCACGACGCTCGAGGAACAGCACTGAACTCGCGAGCAGCGCACCGGATCCGAGCGGTGCGAACGGCTGCGGCAGCTTGCGCTCGCGGCAGACGTACTCGAGGACTGCGACATCGACGAGGCTGCGTTTCTCGAGCACATAGATCACCGGGCGACCCGGGGCGAAGCGTTCGGTCACTGAGTCCGGCAGGACGGACGGCCGCACCCACAGCGCGACGAAGCGACGCACGAGCGGCAGCAGCAACCGCTCGAGCGCGGAGAACCCGCTCATCCGGGCAGCCGCCCGGACACCAGGAGATGGCGATCGGACACGGTCTCGACCTCGAGATGCGCGAGACCGTGCGCGCGCAGCTGCACGCGCACCTCTTCGGGCTCGAAAGCGGCGCACAGGGAGTTGAGGAAGTCGCGCTTCAGGAGCTCTGGCTCCCCGCCCGCATGGGTCTCGACGATCTCCCGCGCCGCAGCCGCGGAGACCGGCCGGAACAGGTCCATCACCAGCACGGCAGCGCCCGGTTTGCCGATCTCCGGGATGCTGCGCCAGAGGACCGACGGGTCGTGCAGGTGGTGCAGCAGGCTGTTGCTCACGACCGCGTCGTAACACAGCAGGGGAAGTTGTGCTCCCGGCAGGATGCCTTCGATGAACTGCACCCGGCCCTGCAGCTCGTGCATGTCCCACAGCCGGGCTGCGCCGAAGCCGAGCATGGCGCGCGAGCCGTCGAGGCCGTGCACCGTGAGGCCCGGGTGGCGCTGCGCCAGCCGCAGCACGATGTCCCCGGGACCACAGCCGAGATCGATGACGGCGCCATGCCCGAGCTCCGGGAACCTGTTCTCGAAGTAACCCACGAAGCGCTCGTTCGGCTCCGCGAAATCGGCGCCTGCGTATGCGCGCGCCTGCTCGAACTCGTCCATGAGCTCGGGTTCGAGGATTCTCTGCATGGGCTTACCTGCCGGGCGCGCCGCCGGTCACTGCTGCTCGTCGGTCGCGGCACCCTCGGACTGCTCGATGGCCGCGTCGAGGTCCTTCTTGTGGCCGAGCGTCACGTCCTCGACGGCGCGTGCCTTGTCCTGGGTCTCGATCATGTCGTCGAACACCGTCTCGTCGGTGTCGCGACCCTTCTCGCGTGCCTCCGCCTCGTCCTGGGGCTCGGGTGCGCCGCAGGCGACGAGACACATGAGCAGGAGGCCGGACAGGGTTAATCTTGCGCCTCGTTCCATTCGTCTCTCCCATCTGTGGCGTGGCGCAATCTTAACCGAAGGGGTCGGCATGGGCGCATTCGCAGGCAAGGTGATCGTCGTGACGGGCGCATCCGAGGGCATCGGTCGGGCGCTGTGCAAGGCGCTGGCGCCGCAGCGACCGCGGCTCGTGCTCGCCGCGCGCAACGTGACGCGGCTCGACTCGCTCGCCGCCGACTGCGCCGCGCTCGGCGCGGAGACCCTGGTCGTGGGCACGGACGTCACGAGGCTCGACTCCTGCAGTGCGCTGGTCGAAGCCGCCGTGGCGCGTTTCGGCGCGATCGACGTGCTGGTCAATAACGCCGGCGGAAGCATGTGGACGCGCTTCGACGAGATCGAGGACCTCACGCTCTTCGAGCGGCTGATGCAGCTCAACTACCTCGGCAGCGTGTACCCGACATGGTTCGCCCTGCCCCACCTGAAGCGGACCCGCGGGCGCATCGTCGCGGTGTCGAGCATGGCGGGCCTCATCGGCGTCCCGACGCGCACGGCCTACTCGGCCGCGAAACACGCGGTGACCGGGTTCTTCGACGCATTGCGCGTGGAACTCGCGGAATCGGGCGTCAGCGTGACGCTGGTGTGCCCGGACTTCGTGGTCTCCGAGATCCACAAGCGTGCGCTGGGCGCCGACGGCCGCCCGCTCGGAGAGAACCCGATGGCGGGCTCACGAATCATGTCGGCGGAGGAATGCGCGGCACTGATGATTCCCGCCATCGAGCGCCGCGAGCGGATGCTGGTGACGTCGGCACGCGGTCACCTGAGCCGCTGGCTCAAGCTCATAGCGCCGGGGTCGGTGGACCGCCTGGCCGCCCGCGCCATCCGCAATAAGAAATAGGGGACATTCTCCTTTTCGACAAAGGGGACATTCTGCTTTTCGCCTGCCTGAGGCGAAAAGCAGAATATCCCCTTTGTCGAAAAGGAGAATGTCCCCTATTTCTTATTGCGCCTCGTCGACGGCGTAGAGGAAGTACGAGAAGTAGTGGTTGATGGCGCGGATCTGGTCGAGGAGCCGGTGATCGGAGTCGACCACGTGCAGCGTCGCCTTCTGCTCGCGCGCGAACCGGAAGCTGTTCTCGACCGGAATCACGTCGTCGCGCCAGCCGTGGACGATCGCGGTGGGGCAGACGGCGGGACGTGGGCTGAACTTCTCGTAGCCCGGCATGTAGAGCGCCGGTGCTAGCAGGAACATGCCGCGGGCCTGCAGCAGCGACGAGCCCGCCACCGAGACGTAGCCACCGAGGCTCGATCCCGCGAGAACCAGCGAGCCGCGCAGGTCCTTGCAGAAGGCCAGCAGTCGGGTGACCCGTTCCTGCGGGTCGTCGATGCCGCGATAATCCACGGATTCGACCTGGTATCCCTCCTCCCGGGCGATCTCTGCCATGGCCGCGATCTTGCTGCCCCAGGGCTCGCTGTCCCTGCCGTGCGAGAAGACTACGTAGCGTTCCGCCATCGACTGCCCCGCCTGCGGACCATCCTGCCCTGCATCATACGGCCCGCGACGTCGCGAAACCGGCATCAGTTCTCATCGCCGATCCGCCACAGCCGGCGATCGCCGAAACGACCACGATCACCAGTGCCCGCCGACGTGCAGCTGGATCGGCCGGCAACACCTGCCGGGGCTCCGACTGGATGCCGGAGAGGCGCTCGCGGATGCCTGGAGGAAGTGTGCCCACGACTGGCCATGCTGGCGTCCCGCGTGCGACATTTCGACGGTGAACGCTTCTTCGCGTGTCCGCGGCTGGAGATTCGCCATCGACCGGGGCGGAACCTTCACCGACATCGTCGGATGGGACCCGGCAGGCCGCGTCCACGCGCACAAGGTGTTGTCACAGGATCCGCTGCACGCCGGGGATGCCGCAGTCCGCGGCATCGACGAGATGCTCGCGCGCTACGCCTCGCACGGGGACACCATCGACTCCGTGCGGCTCGGCACTACGGTGGCGACGAACGCTCTGCTCGAGCGGCGCGGCGCGCCGACAGTGCTCGTCACGACGCGCGGCTTCGCGGACGCACTCAGGATCGGGTACCAGAACCGGCCGGACATCTTCGCGCGGGCAATCCGGCTGCCCGCACTTCTGCATGCGCGCGTCATCGAGGCGAGCGAACGGGTCGACGCAGACGGCCGGGTGCTCGAGCCACTCGACGAACCGCACCTGCTCGAGGCACTCGCAGACGCGCAGTCGAGCGGTCTGCGCGGCGTAGCCATCGTGTTCCTGCACGGCATCCAGCACCCCGTCCACGAACGAAGGGCGGCTGCGCTGGCGCTGCAGGCAGGCTTCACGGAGATTGTGACGTCGCACGAGGCGGTGCCCATCGTCGGGCTCGTGGCACGCGGCGACAGCGCCGTCGCCGACGCCTACCTGTCGCCGGTGCTCGCACGGCACGTCGCGGCTTTTGGTCGCGAACTCGCGACCCGCCACGACGTCCCGCAGCTCATGTTCATGCAGAGCAACGGCGGACTGGTGGACCAGGACGGCTTCCGCGGCATCAACGGGGTGCTCTCCGGCCCGGCGGGCGGAGTCACCGGGCTTGCCGCCGTGGGGCGTGCCTCGGGACGCCCGCGCCTGATCGGGTTCGACATGGGCGGTACCTCCACGGACGTGAGCCTGTACGCAGGTGAATTGCCGCGGCGGTACGCCACGGAGATCGACGGCGTGCGCCTGCAGGCGCCGATGATGGACATCCACACGATCGCCGCGGGTGGCGGGTCGATCGTGCGCTATGCAGACGGTCGCCTGCAGGTCGGGCCTGACTCCGCAGGGGCCGATCCCGGACCAGCCTGCTACCGGCGCGGCGGCCCCGCAACCGTGACGGACTGCAACGTGGTGCTCGGCCGCATCCGCTCCGAGCGCTTCCCGCACGTTTTCGGCGTTTCGGGCACCGAGCCGCCGGATCCCGAGGCCGCGCGGGCCAGGCTCGCGACCATCGCGCAGGACCTCGCGCGGCAGGGCGGACCCCGCTACTCCGTCGAGGCTCTCGCGGCGGCCTTCCTCGACGTAGCGGTTGCGCGCATGTCGAATGCGATCCGCGAACTCACGCTGCGCCGCGGCCATGATGCGAGCCAGTTCCTGCTGCTGCCGTTCGGCGGCGCCGCCGGCCAGCACGCCTGCGCGGTAGCGAGCGCTCTCGGCATCGACGCCATACTGCTCGATCCGCTGGCAGGTGTGCTCTCGGCGCTCGGGATCGGCGTCGCGCAGCGGCGCTGCGTGCGCCGCGGCAGCGCAGAGGAACCGTTCGAGGCCGATGGCGTGGATCGCGCGCGGACGCTGCTCGATGCCCTCGAGCGGTCGGCGCGCGAGGAACTGCTGCGCCAGGGCATCCCCGACACGCGCATCGAGACGCAGCGCCGGGCGCAGTTGCGGCTTGCGGGCTCCGACACCGGCATCGAGGTCGACTGGGCCGCCACCGAAGCGATGCGGGTCGCGTTCGCCGATGCGCACGCGAGGCTGTTCGGATTCGCGGACCCGGCTGGCCACCTCGTGATCGCCGGGGTCTCCGCCGAGGCGATCGAGCGGGCGTCCGATGAGGCGGCGACTTCAGTCGGAGGCGTCGCTGCACGCGATCACACCGGCGCGCCGGCCGAGTGCCCGGTCCCCTCCGCCACCGTGCAGGTCTGGATCGCGGACCGCTGGCTCGCCGCGCCGTCGTTCGAGCGCGAGTCCCTGCGCACCGGCGAGGTACTCGCTGGACCCGCGATCCTCGTCGAGCACGGATCCACGGGCTGGATCGAGCCGGGCTGGAGTGCCGAAGTGCAGGCGGACGGTCGCCTGCTGCTTGCACGCACCGCACGCGCGCAGGAACCTACGGCGACGGGCCTCGAGGCCCCGGACCCGATGCGGCTCGAGCTCTTCAACGCGCTCTTCATGCACGTCGCCGAGCAGATGGGCGTCGTGCTGCGGCAGACCGCGAGCTCGGTGAACATCAAGGAACGGCTCGATTTCTCCTGCGCCATCTTCGACGGCGCCGCCAACCTCGTCGCCAATGCGCCGCACATGCCCGTGCACCTGGGCTCGATGGGCGCCAGTGTCGCGGCCGTCCTCGAGGCGCACGGCGCGGACCTGCGCCCGGGGGACTCGTTCCTGCTCAATTCCCCGTATGCGGGCGGCACGCACCTGCCCGACATGACAGTCGTGACACCCGTGTTCGACCCGGCCGGTGAGCGGGTCCGATTCTTCACGGCCTCGCGTGCGCACCATGCCGACGTCGGCGGCATCACGCCCGGATCGATGCCCCCCGGCAGCTGTCTCATCGGCGAGGAGGGCACGCTGATCGAGCCGACGCGGATCGTGCGCGACGGCCAGTTTGCCGAGGCCCTCGTGCGCGAGAAGCTCGGCTCCGGCGCATGGCCGGCGCGCAACGCGCTGCAGAACCTCGCCGACCTGCGCGCCCAGCTTGCGGCCAATGCCCGTGGCATCCGCGAGCTCGAGCGGGCCGCGAACGAGCATGGCCTGGCAGTGCTGCTCGCATACATGCGCCACGTCCAGGACAACGCCGAGAGCTGCATGCGCCGGGCGATCCGGGGCCTCGCGAACGGCCATTTCCACTACGAGCTCGATGGCGGCCAGGCCATCGAGGTCCGGGTCGAAATCGACTCCGCCGCCGGCTCCGCGATCGTCGACTTCGCGGGGACCTCGCCACAGGCGCGCAACAACTTCAACGCGCCGCGTGCCGTCACCGTCGCGGCCGTGCTCTACGTGTTCCGCACGCTCATCCATGAACCCATCCCGCTCAACGCCGGCTGTCTGCGGCCGCTCGAGATCCGCATCCCGCGCGGCTCGATGCTCGACCCCACGCCGCCGCACGCCGTGGTCGCCGGCAACGTCGAGACCTCGCAATGCATCGTCGATGCGCTCTATGGCGCGCTCGGACTGCAGGCCGCGTCCCAGGGCACCATGAACAACTTCACCTTCGGCAACGACCGCTACCAGTACTACGAGACCATCGCGGGTGGCGCGGGTGCGGGTCCCGGATTCGCCGGCGCGAGTGGTGTCCAGACGCACATGACCAACTCGCGCCTCACCGACCCGGAGGTCCTCGAGCGGCGGTTCCCGGTGCTGCTCAGGGACTTCTCGTTGCGGCACGGTTCGGGAGGCGCAGGCGAATTCCGCGGCGGCGACGGGCTCGTGCGCTGCGTCGAGTTCCGCGAGGCGATGACGGCGGCGATCCTCTCGAACCACCGGCGCGTGCCTCCTTTCGGGCTCGCCGGCGGCAGTCCCGGCCGCTGCGGCAGCAACACGCTCGTGCGGTGCGACGGGAGTTCAGAGGTCCTCGGCGCGACGGCCGAAATCGCGGTGCATCCGGGTGACCGAATCAGGATCGAGACGCCGGGCGGCGGCGGCTACGGCCGGCTCGATCCCGCCGGCCTCTGAGAATCCCGGCCGCGGCTCGGAGTAGTGCCCGAACAACTGTTCCGCGAGCGTCCGCTCGCCCCGCGCCACGGCCCGCGCTGGTACCCGGCGCCGCTCGTGCACGCTCATGACCGTGCCGGCGGGCAGCCAGTTCGGGCGCACCGGGCGCACGCGACTGCCGGTGCTCGCATGCGTGACCATGAACGACTGGTACTCGCCCTCGCGCGTGGAGCGCAGGCCGACGAGCAGGTTCACGCGCCCGGCCTCGACGTCCTCCTCGGTGTTGATGCGCTCGTCGCACACGACGTGGAAGGCATCGCCTGCAGGACCTTCGCCGAACAGGCCCGCCGCGGCGAGCGACTGCAGGAACGTACGCACCTGCCGCTCGAGCTTGCGCCACACCGCGGCGTCGCCGGCTTCGAACACCGCCCAACGGGTGCCCCGCTCGATGCTGCTTTCGATCAGCAGGGACCGGCGCCGCGCGGTGAGCAGCGCGCTGTCGACACCGTCGCCCGCCCCTCCCGCCAGCGTCTTCAACGCCAGCGCGTTCGGCGTGGCCGCGCGCAGCGACTGCAGCGGATTCACGCCGTGCGCCGCGAGCTTGAGGCGCTCCAGCTCGGTGAGCACGCGCGCCGGCCGCGTCCCGGGACGCAACAGCAGCTCGTCGTCCGGCCCGCACTCCCACGGCGAGCGCTGCTCGTCCATGCGCGCGAGTGCTCCGGTGATCGCACCGCAGTTGGCGAAGGTCTCGTACCGTCCGCGCAGGCGGTCATAGGCGAGGATGCGCGGAAAGCACATCAGCGCGTGCTCGCTGCGGAAGGCGAGTTCGTGCAGGCCGCGCACCACGTCGTCGCAGCCCTCCCACGATGCGGGCGGATCGACGACCAGCATCGCGCGCAGGTCCCGGCAGAGGCGCGCCGCGACCACGAGCACGCTCGGGCCGATGTCGCGATCGCGGGCGGGCGGCGGGATGCAGACGAAGCTCAGGTTCTCGGCCGCGCGCAGCGCGAACATTCCCGTGCCGCGCTCGGGGGAGCCGATGAGATCGTAATCCGTGAGCGGAGCCCCGTCGTCGCCGTCTGCGCTCGAGGCCACGTAGCCGATCGGGTGGCGCGACCCCGCGCGAAACGTGCGATCGGGACGCTGTGACGGCACCTCGCCGCGGACCCGCACCAGCATCGACTCACGCAGCGCAGTGACCACGTAGCGCGTCGTGCCGGGCACGATCGACAGCCGGCGGAAAATCTCCTGGTCCTCGATGCGCTCGGAGCCGGGCGTGCGCACGCGCTGCACGACGAGGTTGAAGCGGTCCTCCTCGTTCGCCCCGATGTTGTCGTAGTCGACGGACGCGCGCAGCGCCTCGCGTGAACCGGGACTCAGCGCCTCGAGAGTGAGCGAATCCGCGCCGCAGGGCAGCGCGATCGTGGCCGGGGTGCCACCATTGATGACCCGCACGATGACCGCACGGTGACCGCCGTTCTCGAAGTACTGCTCGACCGCGTACGGCAGCGGGCTCGGCTGCCAGAGCCCGCCAAACACCTGCTGGAACTCCGCGAAGCTCCGCACGAGAACCGGACGATTGACGGGCCCGCGCAACGCGCGGCCGACGAATGCCGTCACCGACGTGGGAAGCGGGACGATAGCGTGGTCGGAGCCCGGTCCCTCCGCCACCACGATGCCGCTCGTAATCGCACCCGCCAATGTGTCGCCCCCGCACGCGCCGAGGCTAAGTTAGCACAAGTTCCGGTATTCTTGGCCGCCGCCAGGCCCGCCCCGTCGATGCACGTCGCTTCCGGACACTGGAGACTCGGTTTCGCCCTCGCGCTCACCACCGCGGCGTGCTGGGGGCTGCTGCCCATTTCACTCAAGATCGTGCTGGCCGGCATGGATGCGTGGACCATCACGTGGTTCCGTTTCGCGGTCTCCGGCGGCTTGCTCGGACTCTACCTCGCCTGGCAGCGGCGCCTGCCGCTGCCGATCCCGCTCACGCGCCGCGGCTGGTGGCTCTACCTGGTTGCCGTCGCGGGGCTCCTCGCGAATTATGTCCTGTACCTCGTCTCTCTCGACCTCACGAGCCCGACCGTTGCGCAGGTCCTGATCCAGCTCGCGCCGATGTTCCTGCTCTTCGGCGGGCTGCTCGTCTTCCGCGAGCGCTTCGCACCGCTGCAGTGGGCGGGCTTCGCGGTGCTGCTCGGCGGCCTCGGGCTTTTTTTCCACGACCGCCTGGGTGAGGCCTTCGCAATCCGCACGCAACTCGGGCTTGGTGTGGCGCTCATGGTCGCCGCCTCGCTGACCTGGGCCATCTACGGACTCGCGCAGAAACAGCTGCTCACGCAGCTTGCCTCCGGGCAGGTGCTCCTGCTGCTGTACGTCGCGGCCACGCTGCTGCTGCTGCCTGCCGCGTCGCCCGCACAGGTGTTCGCGCTCGATCGCACCCAGTTCTGGATGCTGGCCTTCTGCTGCGCGAACACCGTCGTGGCCTATGGGTGTTTCGCCGAGGCGCTCGAGCACTGGGAGGTGTCGAGGGTGAGCGCCGTCGTGACGGTCGCTCCCCTCTTCACCCTGCTTGCGATGCAGGGCGCGAACATCGCCTGGCCGGAGGCCGTTCCCGCCGAACGGCTGCCCACCGCGAGCATCGTCGGCGCCCTGCTGGTCGTCGCCGGCGCGATGACGACCGCGCTCGGCGCACGTGCCGCCCGCCGAGCGGAGCAGGCAACGGCACCGCCTGCTTCCTGAAGGGCAGGATCAACCGAGGAAGCGCTTGCGACGCGTACGGGAGCGCAGCCTGGCCGCGCCGGCGCCTTCCGCAACCGCCGCACCTTCCGGGACGGCCTCCAGCCAGCGGCGCGTGAACCAGCGCAGCGCCGCTTCGTCGACGGCGAGCGGTCCCGTGTCGTAGTCGCCACTCGCGACGCCGGCATGAATGCGCTCGACCAGGCGCCGCTCGGCCGCCACCGCGCGACGGTCGACGCGATCGCCGAGATACCTCGCGAGCCGCAGGCTGCCCGACGCATCGGACGTGCCGAAGGTCGTGGTCCGCACGTGGGTCTCTCCAGTATGCATGGGGAGCAGTTGCGTGACGCGCAGTTGCTCCGGCTGCAGGTCGAAGAAGACGTTGGGCCACAGGAAGTGACGCGACCATGAGCGCTGGTGTGCGGGCGGCAAGGTCGACCGGTCCGGCAACCAGCGGGCGTATGCACGTGTCGACCAGCTGGCCGCTTCGCCGGCCGCGACCTCACCGGCCAGGCTCACCATGCGCTCGCGCGTGACGGGGCGGACCGCGCCCGTCCCGAGCAATGCATGCGCGCGAGCCACGTGCAGCAGATCGAGGCGATGCTCGCAGACAAGCTTCCAGTTGGCCGTGCAGGTCCGCATCTGCGGCTCGCCGATGCGTCGCATCGACTCCGGCCGGTACGCCTCGAGCACGCCCGCGAGGTCCGCGAATTCTTCGGCCGCCGTGCGCTCCGGCGGCTCGAATGCCAGGAACAACTGGCCCTGCCACGCCTCGACGGCCAGCGGATGCAGGCCCAGGACCGAGCGATCGAGCCCGGGATACCGGCCCTCGCGCGGAACCTCGAGCAGCGCGCCGTCGTCCCCGTAGACCCAGGCGTGATTCGGGCAACGCACGCGGCCGTCGATGCAGAACGCGAGTCCGGTGCTGCGATCGCCGTCGATGAGCCGCGACCCGCGGTGGCGGCAGAGGTTGCGGAAAGCGCGCAGAGCCCCGTCACGCCCGCGGATCACGAACGCCGATCGACCGAAGAGGTCGTGGCGCAGGGCCGTGCCCGGCGCGGGCAGGTCCGACACGTGGCCGACCCAGGTCCAGGCCGGCCCGAAGATCCGGCGGCGCTCGAGCGCGAAGAGATCGGGTTCGGTGTACGAACGACCAGGGAGTCCGGCGGCCGGACCGTCGGCGCCTGCGGTCGCCGGCCCGGGAGCGGGCTCCATGGGTTTCAGCGGCCGCCGCGCGACCCGGCGTCCGCGACCGGCTTCGGCTGGTCGTCGTCCGCGGGTGCTTCCTGTCCGTCCCAGGTGGCACCGGCCGGCACGGCGTTCTCGACCAGGCGTGCGGCGGCCAGGAAGGACTCGAGCGTCGTACCGCGGCGCGACACGGGAACGGCGACACCCTTCGCCTCGCGTACGACCTGCTCGGTGAGCGGCAGGTCGATGGCGCCGCCGTGCGGCTTCACTTTCTGGAACATCTTGTTCGTGACGGCATCGGTGAGCTGCGGCGGTGCCACCTCGTCCTCGTCCGCCGGCTCGACCTGCTTGCCTTTGGCCTTGCTCTTGCCGCGACTATCGACGTCCTCGTGCGTCGGGTAAGCCTGCACGTACAGGCTGTCGCCCTGCCAGCGATACACGAGTGGCTGGTTCACGACCGTCACCTTGGTACCGACCGGGATCCTGTCGAAGACCGTGGCGATGTCCTCGGGATACATGCGGATGCAACCGTGGCTCGCGCGTAGCCCGACACCTGCCGGCTTGTTCGTCCCGTGGATGAGGTAGCTCGTCCACCCGAGGTTCATGGCATACGCGCCGAGGGGATTGTCCGGACCCGGCGGCACCCGCGCGGGCAGCGGGTCGCCCTCCTCCGCATGCTCCTTGCGGACCGACGCCGGCGGCGTCCACCACGGATCCTTGCGCTTCGACACGACCTTGGTCGTGCCCACCGGCGTGGCCCAGCCCACCTTGCCGATGCCGATCGGGAACGTCATGACGACGCGCTGCTCGCCCTCGGCCGGCTTTGGAAAATAGAAGAGTCTCAGGGCCGCGACGTTGACGACGACACCTTCGTGCGGCGCCTCGGGCAGAACGAACTGCGTCGGCAGGAGGATGCGCGTACCTTCGCCGGGCAGCCATACGTCGACGCCCGGATTTGCGCGCGCGACTTCGTCGAAGCCCAGGTTGAAACGCCGCGCGATGTCGGGAATCGTGTCCTCCTGCCGCGCGAAGGTCACCTGCAGTTCGCCGACCACGCCGGTGGCCTTCGGGTCGAACGGAAACGTGTGCGTGGCGAGCGGCGGCAGCAGCTGCGGCTTCGCCTCCGCGGCCGGAGCCGCCGGGGGTTGCTGCGGCCTGAAGACGCTGCAACCGCCGAGCGCGAGGAACAGCCCGATGCTCGCAACCCGGCCGATGGCCGCGACCTGCATACGAGTCATGGAATCACGCACCTGGACCTACCTCGTTCGCTCACATCGACCGGTCACAGGACCACTGGCCGGTTCGGCAATTCGTCCGCGTCGCGCTGGCCCGGCCGCGGTGGGTAATGTGCCGCGATGATACTCCCAACGGCCCGCACGCCCGACAGGGCGCCGTCGCGAAACTTCCCGGCACGGAACTGCTGCTCCATTTCCCTGCACACCGCGGACCACTGGTCGGGCTGCACGCAGGCGTTGAATCCCCGGTCCGCGACGATCTCGACGTCGTGGTCGGCAAGAAGCACATAGATCAACACGCCGTTGTTCGCCGCGGTGTCCCAGACGCCGAGTCCAGCGAAGACTTCCAGCGCCCTTTCGCGAGGCGCCTTGCCGGATCCGGCATGGCCCGGCTCGAGCGCCGCCTCGATGGCGAAGCGGATCTCGCCCGAATGCTCGCGTTCCGATTGGTCGACCGCGGCCTCGATCGCCGCGAGCGTGTCGGGCGGAAAGGCGCGGCGCAACGCGGCGCCCGTCGCGAATGAATGCCTGAACCAGCGTCGCCAGTCCATGGGTCTACCAGCTCCCCGACGCGCCGCCGCCGCCAAAGCCGCCGCCCCCGCCACTCCAGCCACCGCCGAAGCCGCCTCCACCGCCGCCGAACCCGCCGGGATACCCCCAGCCGCGGCCGTGTCGCCGACTGTACCAGCCGTTGCTCCCCGAACCTGGCCCACCCCCCATTCCGCCGAAGAGCAGGAGCACGACGACGAGGATGCCGGCCACCACCGCGAGCGCCAGCATGCCGACCAGGAGCCAGGTGAGGAATCCAACCAGGCCGCCGGTCGCAAACGCGCCGCCAATCCGGCCGAAAAGCCGTCGGAAGATCGAACCCCCGACGAGCGCGAAGACGAACAGGAACGGCAGGAGATGGAACAGTCCCGGAATCCGCGTCGATGGCGAATCGATCGCAGGCGCAGGCAATGGCTCGCCCTCGATGACGCGCAACATGCGATCGACACCGTTGGCAATGCCCCCGTTGTAGTCGCCCCGGCGGAACGCTGGCACGATGTCCTCGTCGATGATGCGGTTGGCGATGGCATCGGGCAGTGCGCCC
The DNA here is from genome assembly GCA_018059685.1 of Steroidobacteraceae bacterium. GTDB lineage: Bacteria > Pseudomonadota > Gammaproteobacteria > Steroidobacterales > Steroidobacteraceae > RPQJ01. The sequence continues at coordinate 29,206 of JAGOXN010000004.1, forward strand.
TCGAGGCCGTAACCGACCTCGATGCGGAGCTTCCGGTCGTCACGGGCCACGATGAGAATCGCGCCGTCGTCCACGCCCTTGCGCCCGAGCTTCCAGGCCTCGGCGACGCGGATCGCATACTGCTCGATCGCTTCCGGCTGCGTGGTCGCGACCACCAGCACCGCCACCTGGCTGCCCCTGGCCTGCTCGAACGCACGCAGCCTGGCATCGAGCGCGGCCACCTGGTCGGGCGTGAGGGTGCCCGTGAGATCGGTGACGGGCGATGCGAGCGGCGGGACCGGCTGCAGATCCTGCGCGGGCGACCGCCCGGCGAGCAGCAGCGCCGCGCTGAACGCGAGCGCTGCGATACCCCGCCGTCGATGCGTCGTCCGGTTCACGGGACCGATGGCACCGCCTCAGGAGCGGCGACTTCGCGCCTCAGTTCGCGGCGGGCGCGGGCGCCGGCTGCGTCGCCGGCGTCGCCGAGAAGTCCACGGTCGGCGGTCTCGCGATCGCGGCCTCGTTCTCGACCGTGAAGTTCGGCTTGACCTTGTGTCCGAAGATCATGGCCGTCAGGTTGGTCGGGAAGCTGCGCACCGTGACGTTGTAGTCCTGCACCGCCTGGATATAGCGGTTACGCGCCACGGTGATGCGGTTCTCCGTGCCTTCGAGCTGCGCCTGCAGGTCGCGGAAATTCTGGTCGGACTTGAGCTCCGGGTAGCGCTCGACCACGACCATAAGGCGGGACAAGGCGCTCGACACCTCGCCCTGGGCCTGCTGGAACTGCTTGAGCGACTCCGGGTCGTTGGCATCGACCTTGATCTGCGTCGCCCTGGCGCGAGCCTCGGTGACACCGACCAGCACCGCCTGCTCCTGGGCGGCAAAGCCCTTGACCGTCGCGACGAGATTCGGAATCAGGTCTGCGCGACGCTGGTACTGGTTCACGACCTCGGACCAGGCGGACTTCACCTGCTCGTCCTGCACCTGCAGGGTGTTGTAGCCGCAGCCGGACAGCAGCAGGCCCGCCAGCGACAGCAGCGCAATCCTCATGCGACGCATCCTTCGATCTCCTTGGTGACTGGCCGTGATGACGCGGCTCGCCCGATCCCGACGTCCTGGCCGGGAGGGGCCCGGTCGACGAGGGCGTGCAGTATAGAGGAATCAGGCGAAACCGAGACGCAGGTGCAGGGGCCAGTGCACCCGGCGCCGCAACCCCGCAGGCCATGACCGGGCGAGCCTTGCGCGAAGATCCGGGATCGGGTCGGCACCCTGCTGGTCCCGGTAACGCTGCACCGCCGACCACGTCGCGAGAAATTCGACCAGCTGCTCGAAGCCCCAATCGACGTCGAGTGCGAAGCCAGGCGTCG
>JAGOXN010000362.1 GCA_018059685.1 Steroidobacteraceae bacterium
TGCCGGTTGGATGTTCGCTGCGTCAGCGTGGGTGCGACGTTCTGCAAGCACGAGCAGATTGCGTGGCGTCAGCGTGCGTGCGCAGAACCGGCCGACCTGCACGTCGAAGCCGCGCTCCTCGAGCCCGAGCGCGATGTCGAGCACGAGCCAGAGCTCGAGCGGGCAACGAAAGGCATGGCGCACGAGTTCGAAGCGCCGCACTTGCGCGCGGCGCTTCCAGCCGATCGCTTCCCAGTCTGGCCATGTGATGTCGGCGGGCAGTGCCACGTTCTCGCGTGCGGCAAGCTGGCGACAGAAGGCTTCGAAACCCTCCGTGCGCCAGGATGCAGGGACCGGCCGGAATGGGCGTGGCGCCTCGCCTTCGACCGCGTTGCGCAAGGCGACGAAGCCCAGTTTCCACGCCTGATCGCGGGCGAGCCGGGTGCGGTCGTGGCGCGGCGCGGTCACGGTCTCGGTCACCGCCAGGCGTAGCGTCGCGGCATCGAGCGCAAGCCGGGCGTCGCGGCTGAGTGCTCGATAGGTGCCGTCGGTGCCCAGGTGGTAGCAGCACGGGGCGATGCGATACGCCGCGGCGCCGTCGCGGTCCGCGCTGCGCACCAGGCTGCGATGGAGCTCGCCGCAGGCATGCAAGGCCAGCACGGCGTGGCCGCTCACGTGAGCACGGGAGCCTTCGTCGAGCGCGTTGGCGCACACCACGCGCTGATCCATCTGCTGGCGGGCAGCCAGGCGGACTGCGTCGGCACACAACTTCGGGTCGAGCTCGAGCGAAATCACCGGCATGCGGTCGGCGAGGGCCACGCGTCGCCCGAGGTGCCCCTTTCCTGCGCACCACTCCAGGACGGGCGAGGTGGCTGCCGGCATGTGGCGGGCGAAGGCCTCGATCTGCGAGCGCTTGCGGCCGGGAACGCCGTCGTCGAAATGTGCGTCGCACGCGGGCAGGCTGCGTTCGGGCAGTTCGGGTACGCGGCACGCCTCGACGAGGCGGGCGAGCTCAGGCAGGTGTGATGTCAGCCATGTGGCGCAGGCCTCGAAGTCCTCACCGAGTTGTTCGACGTGTTGATCATCCAGCGCCTCCAGCGCGGCAGCCAGCCCTGGCCATTGCGTGCACCATTGCGGACGCGCGACATGAAACGGAGCCGGGCGCCAGAGTGAATCGAGCCGTGTCAGCAGCGACTGCAGATCGAGGAAGCGGGCGCGCAGGTTCATCGGCCATTGAAGGGTGGCGAGGAGGCGGGTGGGCTAGTCCGCATCATCTTCATCTTCGTCGTCATCGACGACGGCATCCACGCCCGCCGCTGCGACATCGACCGTCGTCTCGACCACGGTGGCCGTTACGCTGACCGCCGTGGCGGCGACCGATACAGCCGCCCCCGCCACGGTGACGACGGCACAGCCGTTCGCACAGATCATGCCGAACAGTGCGAGGAACAGGGATCGATACATCACTGGCGAGACTCTTTTCTCTGGGAAGGGGTATGACCGGATCAGGGGCGGGACGCGAAAACACGGCCGAGCCTGCGCCCGGGTGTGGCAGAGTGCGGGCGATCAGCAGTGCCCTGGATGCGCGATTGGCCGTCGGTGCCGGGGTCGTGCTCCATCAATGCGCTGAGCCGGTGGTCGATAAAGCCGCGATATTCTGACATGCAAGGCGTCGGCCTTGTGGAGTGCGTCGACACACCGAGTGGGGATGGGCCTGGCTGGAATAGACGGAACTGGTCGTGCTCATGCTGATGCGCAACCCGTCGAGTGGTGAATGGGCGGTGTGGAAGAGGCTTCTCGGGAGTTTCGTCCGGCGTGCCTATAATGCGGGCCCGCCACGATTTGCCTGCTAGCGCATGAGACTCAATCTGAAGGTAGCTTTCGCCGAAAAGGACGAGGCGAAGAAGCTCGGTGCGCGGTGGGACGCCGCTCGCAAGCTCTGGTACATCGACGGTCATCTCGATGCGAGCCTGTTCGAGAAGTGGCAGCCCACCCCGCATGACGCGTCTGCAACCGAGTCTCCCATGCAGAAGCGAAACGCCCCGCGCCAGGCGACCCCGGCCGGCAATGTGCATGTGGGCAGTCGCTTCGTCGAGCTTCCCCGGGTGTGCGACTGTCTTCCGTGGGACGATTGCGAGAAGTGTCGCCTGCTGTCCTGGCCGAAATAGTCAGGGGGTGCGCTGATCGTGGAGATCGTGGCGGTCATCGATTTCGAAACTACAGGGCTGTCGCCGGCGCAGGGCGACCGGGCTACCGAGGTCGCGGCGGTGATCCTCGAGGGCGGCAGGGTGGTGGCTCGTTACCAAAGCCTGATGAACGCCGGGGTACGCATACCCGGACACATCGAAGCCTTGACCGGCATCTCCAACGCCATGGTCCGTAGTGCGCCCCCTTCCGGGGACGTGATGCGGGCGGTCTCCGACTTTGTCGGTGGCATCCCCATCGTCGCCCACAACGCGGCGTTCGACGCCAAATTCTGGGATGCCGAGCTCGCCCGGATTCAGCGTTCGAGACAGCAGGGCTTCGTTTGCTCCCTGCTGCTCTCCCGTCGCCTTCTTCCGCTCGCACCCAGTCACAAGCTTGTCGCGCTGGTCGAATACGCGGGTTTGCCCGTTGCCGGGCGGTACCACCGCGCGCTGGCAGACGCAGAGATGGCGGCGAGCCTTCTGGTGCGGCTCGAGCAGGAGCTTCGCCTTCGGCATCATGTGCATGACGTATCCGTCGAGCTGCTGCAGCGTATCCAGTGCGCACCGAAGGCTCAACTGCACAAATGTCTGGCGTCGGGGCGGCATGATTGAGCCGTTGAGCGCTGGTGTGTTCCAGGTCCGGGGCGACAGGGTCTAGTCGAAACCGCGCCGCTTCGATTCGAGCACGACAGAAAGCCGCCCGTGCCGAGCGATACCGTCGTGGAGAGAAGGGCACTTCAGCTTCCGCAGAAAAGGCATGAAGCGGGGTGGCGCAGAGCAGCCGACGCAGTCCGATCGGCGATTCGCTTTGTGGCCTGGTAGCGGTCTCGGTGAGCAGAGCAGTAAAATTTATTGAAATGGGTGTTGACGCATTTTTTACAGTGCTTATAATTCGGCCTCTCTCAACGACGGGCAAGTTACTTGAAGCAAGTAAGCGCCGCGTTGGAGGAAGTTTCAGGTGGTTTGCTGTAGTTTCTGCAGCGGTTCTTTAAAAAGTTGAACAATCGATAAGTGTGGGTGCTTGGTGGTTGTGGTCGAGAGTGGCTTAGGTTGCTCTGGTTTCACAATGATTAGGTGCTCATGCTGATGTAAGTCAGTTATT
>JAGOXN010000363.1 GCA_018059685.1 Steroidobacteraceae bacterium
GCGGCGCAGTGACGGGTCCGGGCGACGAGGTGGGTGGCCCATCGGACGGGCCCGGCGCGAGCCTCCAGCGCGAACGCGAGCAGGCTGCGTTGACGGAACAGGAAGCGGCCGAGCGGCTCAATCTCGACGTAAACGTGGTCGCGGCCCTCGAGAGCGATGACTATGCCGCGCTCGGCGCAGCGGTCTTCGCCCGCGGCCACCTGCGACGGTATGCGGCGTTGCTCGGCTTGCCCGAGGACGACGTGCTCGACGCGTACGAGCGCTCCCGCGGTCACCTCGAGCAACCGTCGCTCATTCCTCGGTCCCGCGAGGCCATGCAGATGGTTCCCACGCGCAGCGCACCGCGCCTGCCCTGGCTCGCTGGCAGCATCGCGCTGTTCCTGCTCGCGGCCGGGGTCGTGGCCTACGTTTCGGAATACGGGCTGAGGTTGCCGTGGGCGGTGGGGACCGGGCCGCCCCAGTCGCAACCCGGTGCGGCACCGTCGTCCGACCCGAGTCGACCGGCCGCAGCCGCGGTGTCGCAGGAGAACGCAGTGACACGGCCGGCGCAGTCCGGACCGCTGCAGCAGGTGACCCCGCCGGTCACGCAGGATGTGCCACCCGCCGGCGGTGAGCCCGCGGCGCTACCGCCGGGACAGGTGCGCCTGAAGTTGAGCTTCGCTGCGGATTCCTGGGTCGAGGTTTACGACGGGTCGGGCAAGGCGGTGCTCTATGACCTCGGGCTGCGTGGCACCGAGCGCTCGGTCGTCGCGACGGCACCCTTGAGCGTCGCGATTGGCAACGGTCAGGCCGTGACGGCGCTGGTGAACGGCAAGCCGGTGACGATGCCGCTGCCGCCGGCGGGCCAGATCGTGGCGAGATTCAGCATCGGCCCCGACGGGGCGCTGCGTTGACCATCGGGCAGGGAACATGAGCGAGACCATCCAGCCCATTCGTGGCATGAACGACGTGCTTCCCGGTGACTGCGCGGCCTGGCAGGCACTCGAGCGCGCCGCGCGCGAGACGTTCGCCGAGTACGGGTATCGCGAGATCCGCCTGCCGGTGCTGGAGCGTACCGAGCTCTTCAAGCGTTCGATCGGCGAGTTGACGGACATCGTCGAGAAGGAGATGTATACGTTCGAGGACCGTGGCGGTGAGTCGATCACGCTGCGTCCCGAAGCGACCGCCGGCGTCGTCCGTGCCTGCATCAGCAACGGCCTGCTGCACAACCAGCGGCAGAAGGTCTGGTGTTCCGGTCCGATGTTCCGCTACGAACGGCCGCAGAAGGGTCGCTACCGGCAGTTTCACCAGCTCGACGTCGAGGCGCTCGGTTTCCCCGGGCCGGACGTGGATGCCGAACTCATCCTGATGTCCGCACGCCTGTGGCGGCGCCTCGGTCTCGAAGGATTCACGCTGCACCTGAACTCGCTCGGCACGCCGCAGTCGCGGGCCGCGTACCGCGGCAGGCTCGTCGAGTACTTCCGTGCGCGCGAGTCGTCGCTCGACGAGGACAGCCGCCGGCGACTGACCGGCAACCCGCTGCGCATCCTCGACAGCAAGAACCCGGCGCTGCAGGACCTGATTGCCGGGGCACCCTCGCTCGCCGACCACCTCGACGAGGCGTCGGCGCTGCACTTCGCCCGCCTGCGACGCTCGCTCGACGCGGTCGGGGTCGCGTATGTCGTGAATCCCCGCCTGGTGCGCGGACTGGATTACTATTCGCGCACCGTTTTCGAGTGGGTCACGACCGACCTCGGTGCGCAGGATGCGGTCTGCTCCGGCGGCCGGTACGACGGTCTCGTCGCGCAACTTGGTGGCGACCCGGTGCCGGCGATCGGCTGGGCCCTCGGGCAGGAGCGGATCGTGGAACTCATGCGGCTCAAGGGTCGCGTCGGCGCCGAAGCGGCACCGCACGTCTATCTCGTGCTGGGCGGGGAGGCGGCGGAGGATGCCGGGATCGCGCTCGCCGAGTCGCTGCGTGATGGAGTGCCGGGCCTGCGGGTCGAGACCAACTGCGGCGCTGGCAGCTTCAAGTCGCAGCTCAAGCGCGCGGACCGCAGCGGAGCGAGTCACGCAGTCATCCTCGGCGACGAGGAACTCGCGCGCGGCGTGGCCTCGGTCAAGCCGCTGCGCGCGGAATCGGCGCAGCGGGAGGTGGCTCTCGCGATGCTGCCTGCGGATCTCGCGCGGGTGGTTGCCCCGCGCGACGTGTGAGAATTGCACGACCGGCGTGCGAATCGCCGGCCGGATGGAGTCCTGAGCAGTGGAAGACCTGACAGACAACGAACTCGAGGAGCAGTTGCGCCGCTGGTGGGGCGAGAACTGGCTCTGGATCGTCGGCGGCATCGCCCTGGGCCTGGGATTGCTCGCGGGTTGGCAATACTGGCAAAGGCACAGGTTCGTGAGCGCGGAGCGCGATGCCGCGGACTACGTCGCGATCGTCGAGGCGCTGGGTCGCAACGATCGCGACCTGGCCGTGGCGAAGGCCGGCGAGCTGCGCGAGCGACGACCCGGTTCCGCCTATGCGGACCAGGCCGATCTCGCGCTGGCCCGTGCGGCCGTCGATCGCCGCGACTTCGACGACGCGGCGCAGCGTCTCGGGCGCGTGGCCGACGGTTCGAAGGACCCGGAGCTGCGCGCAGTCGCGAGGACGCGGCTCGCCCGCGTGTACCTGGAGCAAGGCAAGCCCGACGCAGCCATCGCGCTGCTCGATCCGAAGGATGCCGGAGCGTTCGCGGCGCGTTACCGGGAAATCCGTGGCGATGCGTTCCAGGCGAAGGGCGACGCGGCGTCGGCGCGTGCCGAGTACGACGCGGTGCTCGCCGATGCGGGCGCGTCGCAGGGCATCGACCGCGAGTTCGTCGAGCTGAAACGCGCTGCCTTGCCGGCGGCGTCGCCGGCTGCTGCGCCGGGGGCGGCTGGAAAATGAACTTCCGTGGGCCGTTCCTGCTGCTGGCGGCGTTCGCAGCGTTCGCAGCGCTGGCCGGTTGCGACAAGGACAAGGAAGTCGACCCGCCCGCGGAACTCGTGGATCTCGAGCCCTCACTGACCGTGCGCGAGGTCTGGTCGAGCGGCCTGGGCGGAGGCGGCGAGAAGCTGCGGCTCGCGCTCGGCCTCGCGACGGACGGCGAGACCGTGTTTGCCGCGGCCCGCAACGGCAAGGTGAGCGCACTCGAGGCGGCCACCGGGCGCGTGCGGTGGCGCGTGGACACTGAACTCGCGCTCTCGGCCGGACCGGGCGCGGGCGCCGGGTTGCTGGTCCTCGGCACCAACGACGGCAACG
>JAGOXN010000364.1 GCA_018059685.1 Steroidobacteraceae bacterium
TGCAGGACGTAGTCGATGACCTCGTCGCGATCGCCCGGATGGCCGATCCCGATGCGCAGGCGCCAGAACTCGGCGCCACAGTGCGTGATCGTGTCGCGCAGGCCGTTGTGGCCGCCATGGCCGCCGCCGAACTTGAAACGCGCGACGCCGGGCGGCAGGTCCAGGTCATCGTGCACGACGAGCAGCTCCCCGACCGGCGCCTTCACGTAGTCGAGCAGCGCGCGCACCGAGAGCCCGCTGCGGTTCATGTACGTCTGCGGCTTGAGCAGGATCAGCTCGCGGCCCTCGAGGACGACGCGGCAGACCTCGCCCTGGTAGCGCGCGTGCGGGCGGAACTGCGCGCCGCTGGCGCGCGCGAGCGCATCGACGAACCAGAAGCCGGCGTTGTGGCGCGTGAGGCTGTGCTCCGGCCCGGGATTGCCGAGGCCGACGACGATCTGCAGGGGAGTGCCGGGCATGATTGCGTCTCGAAAAAGAGCGGGCCGCCCCGGTGGGCGGCCCGTGCCCGTCGGCCCGCGGGCCGACTACTTCTTCGCTTCCTTGGCCTTGGCTTCCGCCGCGGGCTTCCCGGCCGCCGCCTTCGCATCTGCCGCCACCGGCGCTGCAGCCGCCGGCGCTGCACCTGGCGTGGCCGCAGCCTCCGCCGCGGGGGCCTCGACTTCCTCGGCCCGCGCGTGGTGCACGGACACGACCGGCGAGTTGCGCCCGTGGGTGAGCTCCGGGATTTCCACCCCCTCCGGCACCGGCAGGTCCGCGAGGTAGAGCATCGCGTTCATGTCGAGCCCCGAGAGGTCGACATCGATGAACTCGGGCAGGTCCTTCGGCAGGCAGTAGACCTCGACCTCGTTGCGCAGGTGCGAGACCACGCCACCCTGCTTGACGCCCGGCGCACTCGCTGCGCCCTTGAAGTGCAGGGGAACCGAGATGCGGATCTTCTCGTTCTCGAGGACACGCTGCAGGTCGACGTGCAGCACCGCGTTCTTCGCCGGATGCCGCTGCACGTCCTTCAGGATGGCGGCCTGCGACACCGAGCCCACGCGCAGGCTGATGATGGTCGAGTAGAAGCGCTCGTTGTCCAGCATCAGCATCAGCCGGGTGTGGTCGAGCGCCAACGCGCGCGGCTCGCGATGGCCACCATAGAGGATGGCCGGGACCTTGTTCACATGACGCAGGCGGCGGCTCGCACCCTTGCCCTGCGCGTCACGGAACTCGGCGTCGAGTTCGAAGGAAGTTTTCATGGGTTTCTCCGTTTGTCGTCTACACGCCGCCCACCCGCGACCAGGCCGGGCGGCACCTGCTCAATCGATGTACAGCGAGCTCACGCTCTCTTCGTCCCGGATCCGGCGCATCGTCTCGGCGAGTAGTCCCGCGACCGTCAGCTGCCGGATCTTGCGGCTGGCGCGCGCGTCCTCGCGCAGGGGGATCGTATCCGTCACCACGAGTTCATCGAGCGCGGAAGCCTCCACCCGCGCGACCGCCGGCCCCGACAGCACCGGGTGCGTGATGTAGGCCACGACGCGCTTCGCGCCGACGTCCTTCAACGCCTTCGCGGCATGGCACAGCGTGCCCGCCGTATCCACGAGGTCGTCGACGAGCACGCAGCTCTTGCCCTCGACCTCGCCGATGATGTTCATCACCTCCGACTCGTTCGCCCGCGGCCGGCGCTTGTCGATGATCGCGAGATCCGCGTCGTCGAGGCGCTTGGCGATTGCCCGCGCGCGCACCACGCCGCCCACGTCCGGCGAGACCACGACGAGGTTGTCGTACTTCTGCTTCCAGGCGTCCCCGAGCAGCACCGGCGAGGCATAGACGTTGTCCACCGGAATGTCGAAGAATCCCTGGATCTGGTCCGCATGCAGGTCCACCGTCAGCACCCGGTGCACGCCCGCACCGGCCAGCATGTTCGCCACCACCTTCGCCGCGATCGACACGCGCGTCGCCCGCGGACGCCGGTCCTGCCGCGCGTAGCCGAAGTACGGCATCACGGCGGTGATGCGTCCTGCAGAGGCGCGCCGGCATGCATCGACCATCACCAGCAGTTCCATGATGTGGTCGTTGGCAGGCGGGCACGTCGGCTGCAAGACGAACACGTCGCGGCCGCGCACGTTCTCCATCAGCTCGACCGTCACCTCGCCGTCGCTGAAGCGCCCGACGTGGGCGCGGCCGAGCGGCACCTGCAGGTAGCGCGCGATGTCCTGCGCGAGCTGCGGATTCGCGCTGCCGGTGAACACCGCCATCGTCGGGCCGTCCATCAGGGAACATTCTCCAAAATAGGGGACATTCTCCTTTTCAAGGAGTCTGCCCCTGGAAAAGGAGAATGTCCCCTTTTCCGGTCAGCCGGGTTGGCTGGGGTGGAAGGATTCGAACCTCCGAATGGCGGGATCAAAACCCGCTGCCTTACCGCTTGGCGACACCCCAGCGCATTCGTCAGCGGGCCGCTCCCGGCCGTTCTCGCTCGCGCCGGAGCCGGGCCACGAGCGGCGAGCAGTTGCGGCCGCGCACCACGTAGCCGCGCCAGCGCCGCGGCACCTCCGCGAGCAGCGCCCGTGCGGACGCCTCGTCCGGCATCGCCGCGAACACGCATGCGCCCGTCCCGGTGAGCCGGACCGGTGCATGCCGCCCGAGCCAGTCGAACGCCTCCGCCACCGCGGGAAACCGCCGCCTGACCACAGGCTCGCAGTCGTTCCGCCCGCCTGCCATCAGGAAATCGGCGATTTTGATCGCGGGGGAATCCCTTGTCAATTCAGGGGCTTTGAAGACTTCGGCAGTGCTGACCGTGGCGTCGGGCTGGACCAGGAGGTAGACGGGCTCCGGGAGATCGAGCGGTGTCAGGCGCTCGCCCACCCCCTCGGCCCAGGCGGCCGAGCCGCGGACGAAGACCGGCACGTCGGCGCCGAGTTCGAGGCCCAGCGACGCCAGATGTTCCACGGCCAGCCCGAGGCCCCACAACTCGTTGAGCGCCACTAGCACGGTCGCTGCGTCCGAGCTGCCACCCCCCAGGCCGGCCTGGATCGGCAGGCGCTTGCGCAGTTCGATAGCGACACCCGGCCTGGGGCCGGTGGCTTCTGCCATCAGGCGGCGGGCCGCGCGCAGGGTCAGGTCCGCATCCAGCGGTACGCCGGGCACGCCGTCCAGGCGTTCCACGATCCCCGGCGGCCGCACCTGGAAGCAGATCTCGTCGCACAGGTCGATGAACTGGAAGGCGGTCTGGAGCAGGTGGTAGCCATCGGCCCTGCGACCGATGACATGCAGGAAGAGATTC
>JAGOXN010000365.1 GCA_018059685.1 Steroidobacteraceae bacterium
CCCGCCTCATGCCGTGGTGGATTGCGGCCGGGGGCATCGCGATCCTGCTCGGTGGCTTCAAGGCCTCGGCCGGCATCGGCGACGCCGCGCAGGGCCGCGCGGCGCTCACGAAGAGCATCGAGATGACGCTCGGCCTGCAGGTGGCGGGATCGGTCCTGCTGATCCTGGGCGCGATTTTCGCGTCCTGAACCGCCCTCACTCCGGCAGGGAGACCTTGCGCGGCCCGAAGTAGTAACGGACCGCCGCCGTCACGTAGTTGACGCGATAGTCGTACGGGTCTGCGCCGAGCGCAAGCACCGCCGGCAACGTCGCCGGGCCGATGCCGTCGAGTGCCCAGTCGTCGCTGTCGTAGCGCTCGTTGATCCAGCTGAACACGACGTCGAGCCGCTCGGACAGGCCGTACGAGAAGTCCGCGCGCAGGCTGTCGAGGCGGCTCTTCACCGTGGGGAACGCTCCAGCCGAGACGCCGACGATCGTGGTCTTCGAATCGCCCTCGGCGCGCGTGTAGTCGAGGTCGAGACGCACGTCCTCGCCGAAGCGCAGCGAGAAGCCGCCGCCGTAGTGCAGGAAGTCGTCCTCCACGTCGCCGCGCCAGTCGGGCTCGCCGAACGAGCTGCTGCCCCGGGTCCTGGAGTCGATCTTCTCCTGGCCGCCGCTCACGTAGGCACTCAGGGTCTCGTTGACCGCCCAGGTGAGGTCGACGCCGTAACGACGATCGAGGCCCGACACGAGCCCGAGTTCGGTGCGAGTGTAACTGTCGTCGCCGTAGAAGGCGCTCGCGCCGAGCGTGAGCGGCAGGTTGCCGAAGGCCACGTCGGCGAGGAATTCGCCGTAGCTGCGGTAGCGGTACGACATGCTGTATTTGCGCATGAGCGGATTCTGGCCAAAGCCATCGCCGATCGCGGTGTCGTATCGGTCCGGGTCGCGCTCCTCGACGCCACCCTTCACGACGAAACCCAGGTATCCCGTCGGCCGGTACTGCGCCCGGCCCCAGCCGTCCATGAGCGTCTCGCTCGCGACCTCGCGGTCCGTGCCGGTGCGGTCGGTCTCGCGGTATTCACCACCCAGGCCGACGGTGAGTTCGTCGTAGACGGAGAAGTCCGCGCTGCCGAACGCGCGCAGGCGCTCGTGCCCGTAGACCGCGTTCGTCCTGTCGTCGCTCACGGGAAAGGCATCCGTGTGCACCACGGACGTGAACGAGGCTTGGCGCGTGTCGTTGTCGCGCTCGTCGTAGGCCACCGCGCCGCGCAGGCGCAGGCGGTCGATTGGCCGCGAGGTCACGGTGAGGTCGGCGCGCAGCACGCTCATGTCGCCGTCGAGGCTCGCGAACGGCAGCGGGTCCGTCGCGATCAGCGGGTTCACCGTATAAGGCAGGAATCCGGTGTCCTGCGATCCGGTGCCGGTGGCCGCGGACAGGCTCACGGTCGAGTGCCACGGCAGGCCGATCAGCCCTGCGACGATGGAGATCTCGTGATAATCGTTGTCCGGCGCGAGCGCCATCTGGCCCGTGTCGGCGCCCGGCACCATGGCGTTGAACGGGTTCTCCCACCGGAGATAGGCCGCCTTGGTGTCGTAGATCGAACCCGAGTAGCCGAGCTGCGCGAACCAGCCCGAGGATTCGTAGCGCACGTGCGCGTCGAGCCGGTCGGTGGCGTCGTCGATGGGCTTCAGGAGTTCCGCCGCCACGCTGCCGACGGATCCCGCCTGGACGCGCGTGCCGTCGCGCTCGTCGCGCCGGTAGTCGAGCGAGAACTCGAGCTGGTTGCCCCACCAGTACGCGCCAGAGGCTCCGTAGCGGTCGCGGTCGAGCCCCACCTCAACGGGGCGGAGCGAGCCCGCGAGGGCCGTCATGCCCGCCGTGCTGCCCGCCGTGACCCATCCGGGCGGAAGGGTGAGAGCGCTCGTGCCGACGCCGCCGAACACCGTCTCGGTCGTGTCCCAGATCCGGTGCGGGATGCGGTCGTAGAAGAGGCCGAATGCGTAGCTGCCCTGCTTGCCGCCCTCGATGCGGGCCTCGCGGGAGTCGAGGCCGAGGTCGGTCAGCTCGTAGCTGATCGCATACCCCGACTCGCTCGTGGCCTTGCCCGCGGCGTCGGCGACCACGTATGCGCCGTCCTCGTCGAGGCCGGTGTAGTCGCCGAACCTGGCCGAGGAGTCGCTGAGATACCCGGCGCCGAGCGCGACGTTCGACCGATAGCCCGCGTCGAACGGGCACTTGCTGCAGGCCCATTCGCTGGTGTCCGGAGCGGCTTGCTGCGCGGAGGCTGCACCGGCCGCGGCCAGGACGGAGGCGACGGTGAACGCAAGAAGCAGGCTGCGGGTTTCCATTGTGTTCACCGTGTGAGCGTCGAGCCCGACGGGTGGTTCGAGCCATGTACCTGCGAATGGCAGTTCATGCAGTTGCCGAGCGCCAGCGAGGTCACCGGCGCGCCGCTGCCGCCCGGCAGGCCCGACGGACCGTACGCGAAGCTCGGGTGCCCCTGCTGCGAGTGACAGGACTGGCACAGCAACGGCCCGCGGGCGCTCAGGAGGCCTGGATTCGCCGAGCCGTGCGGCGCATGACAGGTCGAGCAGTCCTCGGTGACCGGCGCGTGCTCCCACAGATACGGGCCGCGCTTGTCGGCGTGGCACTCGTAGCAGGTGTCATTGAGCGTCGCGCGCTTGAGCTGCGATTCCGCGGTCGTGCCGTGCGGCGCGTGGCAGTCGCTGCATGCGAGCTGGCCCTGCCGCACCGGGTGCGCGAACGGCTTCTGGAACTGGCCGCGCTCGGCGACGTGGCAGGTGTAGCAGACATCCGCCTGCGTGCGGGTCGCGAGAACGGCGTCCTTCGGCGTGTGGCTGTCGTGGCAGGCCGCGCATGAGACGTTCGATGCGTCGTGCGGACCGAGGTGCCAGTCCGCAGCCATCGATTTCTCGTGGCAGCCCAGGCACATGCCGTTCTGCACTGACACCGGGGTCGCGGAATCGCGGCCGAAGCGGATCACGGGCGGCCGCGTCTCGCCCTTCTTGACGCGCTTCGTGTGGTTGCCGCCCGGCCCATGGCAGGCCTCGCACTGCAACTGGCCCTTGCCGAACGGACTCGCCGCATCCGCGGGCTGTCCGTGCTTCGTGTGGAACACAACCAGCGCGACCGCGTCGTCGTGGCAGGAGAGACAGGTGTCGGCGCCTTTCTTGCTGTACTCGACGGTCTCGGTTGCCGACTTGGCTGGCGCAGTGGCCGGTTGCACGGCAGCGGACTTCGCGTCCGGCG